>JAFZUH010000332.1 GCA_017618435.1 Bacteroidales bacterium
AATTGTGGCAATAGTTTATACTTACCCCCTATATAATTCATTGGAGAGCAAATATAGTTATAACCTACCGAAGGATATTCTATAAAAGAATTCACTTGTGTATTATTTCCTACTAAATTGTATTCTCTCATCTGTAACTACGATAGTTTAGACTAATAGAAATGTTCATTATATCCCTTTATTTTATAATATACAAAGATAACACTTTTATTACAATTGCAGAAAAAACTATATAGGCTTTTTACTCAAACAAGAAAAATTATATTATACGATTCTTATCGTTCAATAGCCTCGTCTCGTTTTGAAGCAACCGCATGATAATAATTATACACACTCAAGGCTTTGCTTTTGCCTATTACCTGTTCCAAATCTTCCAATGACGCATTTTTGATAACACTTACCGAGCGAAACGTAGACAACAGTTTCGCTGCAATCTGCTCCCCTATACCTTGAATATTGGTCAGTTCTGTTTTTATCAAATCTTTATCTCTTTTGTTGCGGTGATGAGTGATACCAAAACGGTGGGCTTCGTCTCTAAGATGTTGTATAATACGTTGTGTTTCTGACTTTTTATCAATAAACAAAGGTATAGGGTCGTTGGGACGATAAATTTCTTCCAATCTTTTTGCGATACCCAACAGGGGTATGGTATTTTCCAAACCCAATTGTTGCAGCACTTGATAAGCCGCCGACACCTGTCCTTTGCCCCCATCGACAACAATCAAATCGGGCAATGGTTTTTCTTCTTTCAACAGTCTTGAATAACGGCGGGTAAGCACTTCCGCCATGGTGGTAAAATCATCGGGTTTGTCCACTGTTTTTACATTATATATGCGGTATTCGCTTTTTGACGGACGGCCATTTCTGAAACACACCATTGACGAAACAGGAAATTGACCTTGTATGTTTGAATTGTCAAAACATTCTATATATGCAGGCGGTTTGGGCAGTTGCATATCTTTTTGCATCGTTTCCAGCAATTGAATGCGGTGCAGTTCCGGATTGGACAATTCTTTCTGCCTTTGCTTTTCGTTCATGTAATTTGCAGCATTGTGCATGGCAAATTTCAGCAATTTATATTTTTCTCCCGATTTGGGAACAACTACTTTTACATCTGCCAATTCAAAATCCAAAGCAAAAGGAACAATTATTTCCTTTGACGGATTGACGGCATTGTTGCGTATATCCACAATGGCATACAAGAGCAAATCTTCCAACGATTCATCAAGGGCTTGTTTCACCATGAGCGTTTGTGTACTCACTATGGCTCCGTTTACCACATTAAAATAACATATATAAGCCGCTTCCACATCTCCGACAATAGCATAAACCTCAACATTATGAAGTGTTTCACTCAACACGATAGATTTTGACTGGTAAGTTTGCAAGAGCATAATTTTTTCTTTCACCTCCTGAGCTTTCTCAAAATTCATATCGGCGGCGTATGCCATCATTTTTTCTTTCAACTCATTGATGACAAATGTAGTATTACCTTTTAATATTTGCTCTACCTGCCGTATATTCGCCTGATAATCTTCAGCGGACTGATAGGCAACACAAGGAGCCATACATTTTTTGATATGGTAATCCAAACAAGGTTTGTATTTATGATTAGAGATTGCCTCTTGAGTGAGTTTCATCTTACAAGAACGCAAAGGGAACAATTCCGCCAATGTATCCAACAAGGAATGCAATGCCTTTACTGACGAATAGGGACCGAAATATTTTGATTTCGGGTCTGTTTTTCTACGCGTAGGAAACAATCTCGGAAACGGTTCGTTGGTAATGCACAACCACGGGTAGGTTTTGTCGTCTTTTAAAAGAATGTTGTATTTGGGCTGATATTGTTTTATCAAATTGTTTTCCAACAACAAGGCATCATTTTCTGTATCCACCACCGTATACTGAATATCGGCAATATTGGCGATAAGAGCCTGCAATTTTCTATGATGATGTTCCTTGTTGAAATAGGAAGAAACCCTTCTTTTCAGATTTTTGGCCTTGCCCACATAAATGACAGTACCCTCATCGTTGTAATATCGGTACACTCCACTTTGTTCCGGAAGTGTTTTTAATATATGGGCAATATGTTCGCTCTGTTTCACAACAATGGAAATCAATTCTATTGTGCTTCAACCGCTTCTTTTAGTCTTTCTGCATTTTCCGCTACCTGCAAGGCTTCTATCGTTTCCTGAATATCACCGTCCATAAAACCGATAAGATTGTACATGGTCAAATTGATTCTATGGTCTGTTACCCTATTTTGAGGATAATTGTAGGTGCGTATTTTCGCTGACCTGTCACCGGTGGAAACCATTGTTTTGCGTTTGGAAGCCACTTCGTTGAGATATTTTTGATATTCCATTTCAAAAATCCTCGTTCTCAACACTTTCATTGCCTTTTCAAGATTCTTGATTTGTGATTTTTCATCTTGAATGGCAACCACAATTCCAGTAGGTATGTGGGTTAGCCGCACGGCGGAATAAGTTGTATTGACCGACTGACCTCCCGGACCGGAAGAACAATAGGTATCTTTTCGTATATCACTTTGTTTGAGTTCCACATCAAACTCATCGGCTTCCGGTAAAACAACCACCGAGGCCGCTGAGGTATGCACACGACCTTGAGCCTCTGTTTGCGGAACGCGTTGCACACGGTGAACGCCCGATTCGTATTTCAACAAACCGTAAACACCTTCTCCGATAACATTGAATACAATTTCCTTGAATCCGCCCATAGTGCCTTCGGTTGAAGAAACCACATCTATTTTCCAATTTTTCGATTCACAATAATGGGTGTACATTCTGAACAAATCGCCGGCAAAAATACTTGCCTCGTCGCCACCGGTACCCGCACGTATTTCCACTACGGCATTTTTATTGTCTTGAGGGTCTGACGGTATGAGCAACAAACGGATTTCTTCTTCCATCTTTTCGCAATCTTCTGTCAATTGAGCCAATTCTTCTTTGGCCATCAATCTAAAATCTTCATCTTTTTCGGTTGCCAGCACTTCTTTGGCATTGGCAATATTGTCCAATATATTTTTGTAACGTTTGTAAGCATCTACAACAGGCTGCAGGTCTTTGTAGTCTTTGTTCAACTTCACATAACGTTTCATATCGGCAATAATATCGGGCTGAACTATCTGTTCGCCTATTTCCAACCATCTCTGCCGAATAATTTCCAATTTGTCTAATAACGAATCCATATTTTTTCTCTAAAAATGCAAAGATAGCACAAAAAATTCTAAAATCATATAAGTTTACCAAGATAAAAAACAAAGCAACCAATTTTAGGTTGCTTTATTATGATGTACCTTATTTCTCATCTGACAACAAGGACATCTTTAATATAAAAATAGAATACTCTTGAGTAGGTGAATGATTTTACTTTTTAACTTTAATCTTATTGCCCAAATGCCAACCCAACGTAACGCTCGGTTCTACCATTATTATATCCAATATTACCCCCATATTCAGATTACCTGTGATATAAAATCTATCCGATAAAATTTTACCAAAACGTAATTCCAATGGCAAATAAACACCACTTGTCATAATAAAACCAGTCAATGGTGTAATACCTATAATAAACGGACGCTTATTAAGGTCACCAACCAGTGCAAGCAAACCTACTTTAACATCAAATCCGGCATAAAAATCATCTAAAAAATTAAAACTCGGACCGATATTCATATAACAACCAAGTGCAAATTTATCGGACAATGGATAGGCAAAATCCACACCGAATTTTACACTAAAACCTAATGTAAAATCAGTATATGTTTGCTGATCAGATAAGTGGCGGTTACCATATCTATCGGTCTGGTACAAATACTCATAACGCGAGAAGACTGAAAAAGGCATTCCAAAGGTTACATTAAACCCAAGAAATACACTTCTACCTGTTTTGGGAGGTGCAGGTGGAAGAATATCCTTCTTAGGCTCGCATTCCAATACCCAACGCACTTTTCCATATTGGGCTTCTCCGATATATACATCCAAGGTTTGCCATCTCTGTGTCAAATTGCGTATAATTTGTTGAAAAAACTTTTCAACCTCTTCAAAATTATTAGACAATTTAAAATGGTCTCTATCTGGTGTCGTTCTTCGTAGCACATCTTCAAACAACTTTAAATCTTCTGCAGAAAACTCCTCTGAACCGGAAAATCCGACAGCGAAATGTTCCAACGGTTTTCCTAATATTGTTGTGCCATTCCACTGCAAACGAGGACTTAAATAGGCTAAATACTCATTTTTGCTTCCCCGTTGCATTCTCTTTGAAATATTGTCATTTATAGATGCGTTATCCAATCCGTCTGTTAATGTTATCATATATGTTCCATTATATTTTTGCGGATTTAATTTTTTAACAGCAACATACTCTTCTATCATTTGCATGGCTTTATCCATTGAAAAATACAAGGCTGTTTCTGTACCCATAGAAGAACTGCGTATAAAGCTTTCAAATTTATAAGCATTATTCGCATCAATTGGAGTAATAGGGAATACTTGAGATTTGGCCTTGTCCATACCGGCAAAGGCGATAATACCAACATGTACATTACCTGAAGACACCCTACTAATAGAATTGACAAACTCTATTGTCATAGTTTTCATACGTGCTATATCATGGGTCATAGAACTACTATAATCCAGCACAAGCATCATGACTATATCATTTTGAGTATACCCCCTTGATTTTCCCTTACAAGCCTCAACATCTCCTTTCCACTTGAAGTTATCTTCGTCCCAATATTGAAAAGTCAAATTTTCCCATGATTCACAGGGGACTCCCACCTTTTCAAAAGAAAATTTTATCAAAGTTGCATCTAAAGAACCACATTTAATATTTTCTTTCGTTCCTCTGAATATTTTATTGGGAAACTCCATTTTTCCATCTATGGTTATGCCTTTGGTATGCACATCTTTCAATGTGTAATCGCCTTCTGCATGCCTTTCATAAAAACCCTCTATCCAATATTCTTGTGCTGTCGCACTAACAAACATTCCTAAAAAAAGGAATAGTATACAAAAACTTTTAAATTTAAACCTATAATTATTCATCTTGCTTAATTTTTAATCTTTTACATATACATAACCTTCTCCCCAACAGGATTGGCATTTTTGTTTAATTTTTGCATATCCATCGCACGTAGGGCAAGGATAACAACCTTTTCCCTCACACTTGGTACACCTTGAAGAAGAATATCCCCGTCCGCCACACATATTGCAAGTAACAGAATAGGATTCCTGCCCGTCGTATCCACGCCCTCCACATTGGCGGCATGCTGCCTTATAGGACACGGGTATTGTTCCGGCACCTCTGCAATAGGAACAATTAATGTACACCGTCTGACCATTTTGTGTAGTTGGTCGCTGTCCGTTTCTGCAATGAGTACATTTTTCTTGTCTTTCCATAGGAAAGTATTTGTTTCCATGACAATAGGAACATGTTTTATTCCTATATTTTGTTAGAGAACCGCTGCCACTACAATTGCTACATCTTGTGTCTTTTGTTCCCTTATAATCACATGATTCACAATAAATAGCACCATTATGACATTTGGAATTAGTACATTTTGCCACACGTTCACCCGAGCCGCCGCAAATATCACATCTAACCCTTGATTGTGCCATAACAGACGTGACACACAAGGTCAAACAAATTATAAATAACTTTTTCATTATTATCTTGTGCCATTTATATCCCATCGGCACGTCGGTTTTTGTTAAAAATTAATCAACTTTTTTTAATGTTCTTGAACCTAATTGTAGGTATGTTTCACCATCTGTTCTATACCATTTTCCATATTGTATTTTATCCTTACCTTCAACAGTATAGGTAAACCTACCATCTTCATCTTCATCAATAATCACTAAACTTACGGCATAATATCCGCCAATGTACAAAGAAAATCGATTACCCGACACAATGATATAATCATTACCTGTTTGATATTTACCATTAGGTACAGCAACTGCGACTAACATCATAACTACAAATAATACACTTAATACTATTCTTTTCATTATTATCTTGTGCCATTTATATCCCATCGGCACGTCGGTTTTTGTTAAAAATTAATTGAATTAAATTGTTTTTGTTTGTGCCGAATATGTTAAGGTAAAAATTTGCACATAAAAAAAGCGTGGCACTTTTTCGCTTTCATTGGATTTCTTGAGGTCTTCGACTTACCTGACATTCCCAACTACAACGAGTAAAGCCCACGCCGAATGGCGGGAGCGCCGTTGCTTTACTCTGGGAATGTCATACTTGAAAGTGTCGAAGTTTCAAGAAATCCAGTGTTAAGCGACTTCGCTTTTTCCTATTTTATAATGTACAAACTAAATGTATATTATCTCTTTTATTCTTCTGTTTTCGTTAATATTCAATTTAATTACAGCAAACTTCCATATCGGGAAAATTGCCCTGCAAAGATACAACTTTTTTAATTGTTTTTTTCCTAAAATTTTATAACTTTACAACTTGTCTTTTCAGCAAAGACAAATATTATCTTTTTGTTCTTTTTTACAAAGAAAAATGTTATCTTTGCAGTTTATAAACAAATGAACCGTAATACAAATGCAAAATATTAGAAATATAGCCATTATAGCCCATGTGGACCACGGAAAAACCACATTGGTAGATAAAATTTTATATCAATCCAAATTATTCCGCGACAATCAGGATATGCCCGATTTGATATTGGACAACAACGATTTGGAACGCGAACGCGGCATCACCATCTTGTCCAAAAACGTATCGGTAAGATACAACGGATACAAAATCAATATCATTGACACTCCGGGGCACAGCGATTTCGGCGGAGAAGTGGAACGCGTATTAAACATGGCCGATGGTGTGCTTTTGTTGGTAGATGCCTTTGAAGGACCCATGCCTCAAACCAGATTTGTTTTGCAAAAAGCAATAGATTTACATTTAAAACCTATTGTTGTCATTAATAAAGTTGACAAACCCAATTGCAATCCGGAAGAAACCCAAGAAGCCATTTTCGATTTGATGTTCAGTCTCGGGGCAAGCGAAGAACAATTGGATTTTCCTACCGTTTTCGGCTCCTCCAAATTAGGCTGGATGGGACCCGACTGGCAAGAACCCACCAACGATGTTTTCTACCTTTTAGACCAAATAATCAAATACATACCAGCACCAAAAGTAGAAGAAGGAAGCACCCAAATGATGATTTCCTCATTGGATTATTCTTCCTATATCGGCAGAATTGCTATCGGCAAACTTACACGAGGCACACTCACACCGGGTTCTATGGTTTCTTTGGTAAAAAGAGACGGTTCCGTTTCCAAATCAAAGATAAAAGAATTGTATGTTTTTGAAGGTTTGGGCAAGGAAAAAGTAAAAGAAACCATTGAAGCAGGTGAAATTTGTGCTATCTTCGGCATTGACAATTTCGATATTGGCGACACCATTGCCGACTTTGAAAATCCGGAAGGCTTGCCGCCTATAAAAATAGACGAGCCGACAATGAGTATGTTGTTTACTATCAACAACTCGCCATTTTTCGGACAAGACGGCAAATATGTAACCTCCAGACACCTGCACGACAGATTGTACTTGGAACTGGAGAAGAATTTGGCTTTGCGAGTGGAAGAAACCAACTCTCCCGATATGTATATTGTCTATGGACGGGGCATTTTGCACCTCTCTATCCTTATTGAAACCATGAGAAGAGAAGGTTACGAACTGCAAGTCGGGCAACCTAAAGTAATCATCAAAAAAATTGACGGACAGGATTGTGAACCTATCGAAGAATTGACCGTTGTTGTGCCGGAAGAATTTTCCAGCCGTGTAATAGACTTGGTAACACGCCGCCGTGGTGAAATTGCCAACATTGAAACCAAAACAGACCGTATCTGTTTGAATTTCAATATTCCATCACGTGGCATTATCGGTTTGAGAAACCAAATACTCACAGCCACAGAAGGCGAAGCCGTAATGAGCCATCGTTTAATCGGTTACCAACCATGGAAAGGCAATATTGCCATTCGTCATTCAGGGTCGCTCATCGCTATGGAAACAGGAACAGCCTACGCATACGCCATTGACAAACTGCAAGACAGAGGACAATTTTTTATAGAACCTATGGACCAAGTATATGCAGGTCAAGTCATCGGCATACACATTCGTCAAGACGATTTGGTGATAAATGTTACAAAATCAAAAAAATTGAGCAATATGCGTGCTGCCGGTTCGGACGAAAAATTGCTCATCGCTCCCGCCCTCAAATTCTCTTTGGAAGAATATATGGAATACATCAATGACGATGAATATCTCGAAATTACCCCCAAAGCATTGAGGTTGAGAAAAATAATATTAAACGAAACCGAACGAAAAAGGGCAAACAAATCCTAACTGTTGTTGTTCATGAAAAAGTATTATATTGGTATTTGTTTTTTATTGTCCCTGTTTCTGTTGCATTCTTGTGCCCAAATAGGAACGATAACCGGCGGAGAAAAAGATACTCAACCGCCCAAAATACTAAAACAAATTCCTGAAAATAATACGACAAATTTTAAGAACAACACCATTTCTATCACATTTGATGAATATGTGGAATTGGTAAACCCCACAGAAACCTTTCTTCTGTCGCCTTTGTCAGAAAATACGCCTGAGGTTTCCATCAAAGGGAAAACAGTTGTTATAGACCTGAAGGAATGCAACTTGAAAGAAAACACAACCTATATTCTAAGTTGCGAAAAAGGAATAAAAGATTTTACGGAAGGTAATATGCTCCCCTCTTCCAAATTCGTTTTTTCCACAGGCGATTTTATTGATTCTATGCTCATTTCCGGAAATATTAA
>JAFZUH010000333.1 GCA_017618435.1 Bacteroidales bacterium
AACACCTAAATACAATGCAAAAATGAAAATCAAAACAAGTACAAACATGTTTTCTGTTTTTTATTTATATTGGTTGTTGTCCAATTCTTTTCCGCAATATTTGCAATATAAGGCACTTTTGTCGTTATCATGCTGGGGACGTCCGCAATGTTTGCAGGTTCTGCCTTTTACGTTTTTTGCAATATTTACGCTGACAATGCCCGTGGGAATGGCAATGATAGTATAACCGATAAGCATAACGCAAGCGGAGATAAACCTGCCCAAAGATGTTGTCGGGGTAATATCTCCATAACCAACCGTTGTCATGGTAACGATTGTCCAATATATACTATTGGGAATATTGTCAAAACCTGTGCCGGGTTCATCTTTTTCCAATACGTACATAATGGTGCCGATAACCAATGCCAACAAACAAATGAAAGAAAAGAATACAAAGATTTTTTTGCGACTTTCTTTAAGCGATTGTAAAATAAGATTGCCTTCAGACAAAAAACTGAACAACCTGAATACCCTGAATACCCGAATCAAACGGAATGTACGAATCAATAGCAGATAGTTTGCACTGGTGAAGAATATGCCCAAATAGGTTGGCAGGGTGGACAACAGGTCTATAATGCCATAAAAACTGAAAATATATTTCTTTTTGTCGGGTACACAATATACGCGTAAAATATATTCTATGGTGAAAAATAAAGTGATAATCCATTCCAAGACACGCAAAAATGTTCCCCAACCCGAAGAAAACAAATGCATGCTGTCCAATATAATCAAGGCAATGCTGGCAACAATAAAACCGATGAGCACGACATCGAACAATTTGCCTGACCATGTGTCTGATTCAAAAATTACAACATATAATTTTTCTTTTAATGTATGTTGCTGTTTATGATATTGAATGCTATCATATACTTTTTTCCAAAATCTATAGATGTTTTTAAAAAATTGCTTCATGTCTGTTGTTTTTACTGTTTGATTATTTTTAAACAATGTTTGTCAATAGTTAAATAATATATTCCATTGGTAAAATCAGAGATATTTATGGGGATATGATTGTCGGAAACGCTTTGTTTTTTGAGCAGTTTTCCGTTTGTGTCAAAAACGGATATTTCCTGCCTATTGAAATTGTCTGCTTGTATGTTCAAATAAACCATATCCGTTGTAGGATTGGGATACAGACTTAAGTGTTTGTTGTTTTCTGTTTCAGTGATTGCATTTGGGGTGTAAAACAACGGCATAGAAGGGTCTCCAAAAAGTATCCATGTTTTTGCCTCTTTGTTTCGGTGCAGAATGACAGAGGTGTAAGCAAAGGTTTGCAACCAAAGGTTTCCTATTGTACTTTTGTCGTGCAAAGAATCAAATGCGGCGGACAAACTTTCCAAGTTGGCGTCCCAATCGTTGAATATGGAAGACATTATTGCCGCTTTTGCTCCCTGCGGACTGCGTAGCCATGTTTCGGCAAAACAGGTTCTGTTCACGAAATTACCGTTTAAACAAGCCGCAGACAAAACAATCGGAAACACGGTGTTTGTCAAATTGTGAATATCTGCTGCGGAAAACCCCGAAGTTTGCCAAGCCTCATAATCGCCATGGCCTGCATATAAGAGTATTTCACAACCTTGATTGATTAAATGGGCAACTTGGTGTTTGGTAGGATTGCCAATGCTGTCATATCCGCCCTGAGAACCATCAAACAATTCGGCTTGCAACTGAAACCCAAGTGCAAAAAGTGGGGCGTACATTTTTCTTAGCCGTTCACAATCGGTTCGGTTTGTCCTTTCGGAACGTATATTTGAAGCAATAGTACCGAATCTGCGATTGTTGCTCACTGACATTGATTTTTCGAGCATGGTCAGCAATTCTTCTCTTGTTTCGCAGGGGAAACGTCCGACAGCCATGCAGGGTATTGAGTTTTCTTCAAAAATAGCATAATTGGCATCTGTCCAGCCTTCTTCAACGGGAAAAGAGGGAATAAAACCGTCATCGCCAATCAATAAGAGATAAAGGGCAGGAGTGGAGGTGTAGGTCTGAAAAATAGCCGTCTTTATTTCTGCTGTGGATTTGTTGGTGTCTATGCTTACAATTTGACAATTGATGTTTGTGTTCCGTTTGTAATTGATAAAATCATTCAGACAATCGGAAAATTGTCGGGGAACAACAATAATCATATTGCTGTTTTGAGCGGCAACAAAGCCGAAACAAGTTATTCCGACAAGTAATAGAAATATCTTTTTCATCATAAAAATATCAGTCTTCGGATATTTCTTCTACAATTTCCCTGTAAGTGGAAAAGACATTTGCACGGGAAATAAAACCATAGTAAGTGTTGTTTTCATCTATGACAATCATATTGTATAAACCTGATTGGCGGAATTTTTCCACTACAGAACTCATTTTTTCGTCAGGTTGTACCGACGTGGTAGGGAAAAATGCAACATCTTTCAGCGGCATATCGTATTTTTCTTCATGAAATATAAGTGAACGGACATCGTCTAAAATGACAATGCCATAGAAACGTTGTTGTGCATCGACCAAGGGGAAAATATTTCTCACCGATTGTTCAATGGCAGGCAATAAATCTCTGATTGTTGCATCGGGATTGACAGTAACAAAGTTGTTTTCTATCAGGTTTTCGACATTCAGCAGACTCAAAGCGTGTTTGTCTTTGTGGTGAGTAACCAAATTGCCTTCTGCCGCCAGACTTTTGGTATAAACAGAGTATTTTTCAAAGGGGTAGAATATACAGCACGAAATCAATGTTGTAAGCATTAAAGGCACAAACAGTTGGTAGCCGCCCGAAATTTCAGCGATAAGAAATATGGCTGTCAGAGGGGCTTTCATTACACTGCCCATCACGCCCGACATACCTGCTAAAATGAAGTTTAAAACAGGTAAATGAGTGTCGAAAAGGGTATTGATACAAGTTGCCACCAAACAACCTGCAATGCCGCCTAAAAACAAAGAGGGGGCAAATACACCGCCGATACCGCCTGCCCCCGTTGTAAAGGCAGTGGCAAAGGTTTTGAACATCAGCAAAAAGAACAGGAATGCCAGCAATAAAAAATCGTTGTATTGCCAATCGTAAAACGGACTGTTCTGAAACAGATACGACACATGTCCGTTCATAATATTGCTTAGGGCATCGTAGCCTTCCCCGTAGAATGAGGGGAATAGAAAAATAAGCACACTCAACAGAACACCGCCAATGAGGATTTTAAGCCATTGCTTTCTCATTTTTTTGAATACGGATTCAATAAACGCAGACATTCTCATAAAATACAACGAATACAAACCCGTAACAAGTCCTAAGACGGCATAAATAGGCAGGTTTTGGATGGAAAAATTAGCGATAGCCCCGATATTGTTGAACATAATACTATGTCCTAACAAAATATATGACATACTCATGGCTGTTACTGCAGATACCAACAATGGAAATGCAGAGGTGATAGTGAGGTCTAACATTAAGACTTCAATGGCAAAAACGACACCGGCAATAGGGGCGTTGAAAATGGCTGCTACGGCAGCCGTTGCCCCGCATGCTACCAAGGTGATGGTTGATTTGGTGTTGAGTTTGAAGAAAATGCCCAAACGAGAGCCTATGGCCGAACCTGTGAGCGTAATTGGGGCTTCCAAACCGACAGAACCGCCAAAACCAACGGTTAGTGTACTTGCTACAATGGACGAATAGGTGTGATGGGCTTTGAGTTTGCCCTTGTTGCGGGCTATGGCGTACAATACCTTGCTAACGCCATGGCTTAAATCGTCTTTGATAAAAAACTTGACAAACAAAACGGTAATGGTAATACCGATAATGGGAAAAGCCAAATACAAATAGTTATAATCGTTTTCAGGAAAGGCATGTTGCAGCATTTCGTTCATCAAATGTACGCTTGTCTTGAGCAATATGGCTGCCAACGAAGCGATAACACTCACAAAAACACTTAAAATTAAAATCTTGTTGTTGTTGGAAAGGTGAGTGAAAAGAAAAAATAT
>JAFZUH010000334.1 GCA_017618435.1 Bacteroidales bacterium
CTCATTGCACTGACATATTGATTTAAATAAATTTCTCCTTCTGTAATTGAAAAATTGGGTTTCCAACAATATTGTAATTTTTTATTGTCTTTGAAAGCCATGATGGCAATAATATCATTGTTGTAATACAATCCATAGAAGGCATCTGCCTCCGGATTGACATCACCTCCTTCGTTTTGCTGATAAAACAACGTGGCAGTAGGAGCACTCACTGTTACTATTTTGCAATCACGGGAATAGACCTTGATTTGATTAGCTATTTGAACTTGTTTGCGCAAAAATTCATGCCCTCCTACGATACCGCCGTCAATATCTCCCGCACTTTTTTCATACTCCGTTGACGTACAATAGCTTTCCTCAATCACACTTCCGTCGTCGCCTACTCTTACCGCCGATATCGCCACCAAATCATCATTATAATATAATCCGTAAAACGCATCTGCTGTTTGGGATATTTCGCCGCCGTTATTTTCTATGTAAAAAATCTTTAACGTGGATTCGTCATTGATAATATAAGCAGACCATGCATTTATTTGGTCATTGATGTTGACTTTATTGGGATATTGTGATTTGGCATAATGCAACAAAAATGATTCTCCATGGAGTATTTTATAATATTTCTTTTCGTTATAACTTAATTTTTCAACAATATGTTTGGAAGCACTACTCGTATGCTTAGCCGCCATCACCGCCACCAATTCATTGTTATAAAATAATCCGCAATTTAAGGCCTTATCTATGAATTGTCCGCTATTGATGGTATAAAATTGTTTTACTGCATCATCCGTCAACTTCTCAACTTTCCATGCATTAACATCACTGATGATATCAATTTCTTTCAGATTTTGGGTATTGGCATAATTCAATATGCGGGCATCGCCATCTGTTATAGAATAATACCTGTTCGTTTTAAAAACAGATGTTTGCACTTCCCCGTTAGCACCTATCTGAACATATAATACCCCGACTAATGTATTGAGATTATAATAGTAACCATAATATTTAACATATACCGAAATATCCGAACTGCCTCCGTTTTCGGTATTGAATTTGGCAGCGTCTGCGCTGGACACTTCCTTGACAGTACAATTAGCAGAACTTATTTTTATAGGATTCTGTATCCTTGCGTAAGTGTATAACTTGTCTTTTGCTACTGTTTGGTCGTTTAAAGCGTAATATTTATTGGGGGTTCCGGTAAATCCGTTCACTCCGCCGTTTGTCCCGACAATAACATACAATACATAAACCAATACACTGCTGCTGCTATATAATCCGTAATATTTGCCGTATTTTGAAATATCTACATTGCCGCTATTATCTGTATTGAATTTGGTGGCAATATCTTTAGCCACTTCTTTAATGGTACAATTAGCGGAATTTATCTGAATGCAATTTTGTATCTGCGCATGTTCATATAACTTCTCTTTTGCTACAGTTGTATCACTTAATGCATAATATTTATTGGCCAATGCAGCAAAGCTACTCACTCCTTTATTTGCACCGATTACAACATACAAGCCGTAAACCAATACATTACCATTATATAACCCGTAAATTTTGCTATATTTGGAAACATCCAAACCGCCTCCGTTATCGGTATTGAATTTTGTGGCGTTTTCTATAGATACATCTTTAACAGTACAACTGGCGGAACTTAATCTAATGGGATTTTGTCTTCGTGCATAGTCTAATAATTTATCTATTGCTGCCGTTTGGTCACTTAAAGTATAACATTTGTTTGCTGCCACGGTATAACTGTTCAAGCCGCCTGTTGCCCCGACAGTTGTATATAACAAATACACTAATACACTGCCATTATACAATCCGTAATATTTGGTAAAACTTGCAAGATTGATACTGATATTGTTTTCGCTATTAAATTTGGTGGCATCTGCAACGGATACGTCTTTAATGCTGCAATTTGTAGAACTTATTTTAATGGAATTTTGTGTCTGCGCGTAATTTAACAACTTATCCTTTGCCACCGCTTGGTCAGTTAATACATAATATTTATTTGCAGCCGCAGCACTTCCATTCACTCCTCCATTTGCTCCGATAGCAGCACACAACTCAAAGACTAATACATTACCATAATACAAACCATAATATTTGGTGTAATTTGCAATATTAATACTGATATTGTTTTCGCTATTAAATTTGGTAACGTCGGTTTTAGTTATTTCCTTTATGGTACAATTGGCAGAACTTATTTGATAAGGATTTTGCGCCCGTGCATAGTCGTATAACCTGTTTATTGCAACCGTTGGATCACTTAACTTATAAATTTTATTGGCTGCAGAAGTATATCCCCCCACTCCTTTCGTGGAACCAATGGAAACATACAATGCATACGCCAATCCACTGCCATAATACAAACCATAATATTTGGTATAGCTTGTAAGACTGATACTGAAATTGTTTTCACTATTGAATTTGGTAATATCCGCTTTGGATACTTCTTTGACACTACAACTTGCCGAACTTAATTTAAGCGGATATTGTGCACCGGCATAATTGAGCAACTTTTGTTTTGCTTCCGATTGATCTTTGAGCATATGATATTTACCTGCTGCAAAAACAGACGAACTCACACCTCCGTTTGTTCCTATTACAGCATATAACATGTAGGCAAATTGACCACTATACTCCAATCCGTAATATTTGGTGTAAGTTGAAAGATTTACACTGATATTATGCTCTGTATTAAATTTTGTAACATCCTCTTTAGACACTTCTTTAACAGTACAACTATTAGAATATATCTTAAATGGATTCTGTGCCCGGGCATAGTTATATAACCTGCCCATTACGTTGCTCCAATCACTTATCGTGTAATTTCTATGTACAGGTGGGCCATCCACACGATAACCCGTTACTCCTCCTCTATCATTTTGCTCAACAATTGGAAAGAATACGTAAACCAATACATTACTATAATACAGGCCATAATATTTGGTATATTTTGAGAAATCCACA
This sequence comes from Bacteroidales bacterium, assembly GCA_017618435.1. Taxonomy (GTDB): domain Bacteria; phylum Bacteroidota; class Bacteroidia; order Bacteroidales; family WCHB1-69; genus UBA1205. The sequence continues at coordinate 2,977 of JAFZUH010000334.1, forward strand.
TTGCCGCCATTTTCGGCAACGAATCTGGTAGCCACATCTTTCGTCACCTCTTTAATAGTACAACTTGCCGAGGTTATTACGGTTTTTGCCATATTTTTCAAATTTTAGTTTTGTAATTAATTTGTCTGCCCGTAAGGGCATAGTAAAACAATATTGATAACAATCAATGATTGTTTTACTATTTGTATCTATTGACTGTTTGCTCCAAATTCTTTTGAGCCTTGTCTACATCAGATAAAATTTCCATTGCCTTTTTCGATTCTTCCCTATTGATAGTTAAAACTAACCGGCAATTAGGACAAGTAAGCCCTGATGCTGTTAAAAGTTCGCTGATTGTTGTAGCTATAAAGGTGCCGCATTTGGGGCATTTCATCCCCGGTGTTTGTTGTGCCATAATTTCTTTTTTTATTTGTTTTCTACAATTATTTCTTCTAATGGTTCTATGATGATATCTTGCTGAACGTTTGCCAACCATTTTTCCATAAAACGTGTCATTGTAATACCATCTTTATAAATTGTGTATTTAAAAGATGTAGTCCCATCTTCATTGGTTACCAGCTCTACATCGGTATTAAACCCCAAACTTGCTGTTAAGGCCCGCAAATCCGACACTTCATCCGAAACATCTTTTCCTTCCTTATTCAACTCCTCGTAGTTGACCTTCAAATCTTCGCCGGGGCAGGATTCTATTTCTAAAGTGATCTCCGATACATACATGAGGGAAAAAGGCAATATGGATATTTTTGGTATTTCCAATACTTTACGGACATTTGTGGCATTGGTGGAAATAAAATTACAAGTATCCAAATTTCCATTCCTGTCAAATAGAATATCCCTTATATTTCTACAATTGACATTCGCCATTCCTCTATCCAATTGTGCCACCCCGCATGTAAAATCTATAAGAACCGGTGTTAACATGGGACTAATCTTTTTATGCAGTAATATTAAACACTATTTTGGTTTCATATTGGTAGACAATACTTGCAACAAATTGGTCAATCCCGCGGGCATATCCGATTGTGCCATTTTAATTTTCATCTTCACTTTAAAGGAATTGCTTGTTGCATTAGAAGATGTGCTGCCGGTAGATTTGAAACGCATTCTTTTTGCCAGAGCATCCGGATCGCCGTTCCTTACCAACATTTTTACACGTTCTGCCTCTGACAAGCCTTTGGTTTCGGCAAGCAATCGTTGTCGTTTGGCAAGGTTGGGCGGTAGTTTTCCTACATCATCCATATTCTCCATATCTTTTAGAACGCTCTCAGATACGGTTGATGTTTCCAATTCTCCTTCTACTTCATATTCCGCCTCTTGAATTCTCAGCAAAGGAAGAGGTGATATCGCCAATTTTGGCACTTCCATCACACAATCTCTTCCATCTGCATCCTTGACTCTGAAACATAAAGGTTCGCTTCCGCCATATTCCAGCAATGTACTTTCCAAACTTTCCATACTGTTGGCATCGGCCATCAAGGTTGAATTCAAGGCATCTTGTAGAAAATCTATTAAACCGTTACCTAAATCTTCATTATCCATCTTATTGTTTTCTGTTAAATTATACTTTCTTCCTTTTTATCTACCAATTCTCAGCCTGTATTGATGAATCCGTTTTTTTATTTTTCAGACGCTTCACTCACCACTACCACTTCTGCGCAAGCTCCGGCAGCTATAGTATAGGCTCCTGCTTTCTTGAACGTAAATTGAACGGTTGAGGAATCTACAATATTCTTAACCACCCCTTCATCTTCACAGCTGATGTCCGACGGAGCAAATACTCCGTCACAATTACGATAGGTTGCCGTTATTGTAGCTAAACCACCTGACAGAGCCACATTGGCAGGAGCTACTTTCAATTCACCATAAGGATCTACTATAGAATAGGCTTTATTCAACTCATTCAAAAGAGTTTGAATACCTCCCGGCAAATCATCTTGACCTGCTATCACCTTGATATCCATGGTAGCTTCTACATTATATTTAGAATCTCTGGATGCGGATGAATCTTTTTTAGTAGATATGGACGCATTGAAATTCAGCCCTTTGGGAGTTGTGACTATGGTTGATTTCTGAGGTGTTGCCGCGGCATTGCTTTTGTTTTTATTTTCATCAGGTTTTTCCCCGGTCTTTGCGGCTTCTTTTTGCTTTTCTTGAATACCTTCTATGGTGGTAGTGGTACTGTCATTCATTGCATAGCCGAAATTCCATGTGCCTGTTATGCCGGAAGACATAGAAGCACTGGCAGATGAACCTGTTTCTATTTTTGCCTTAAATTCATATTGCATTTCTTTAATAGCCATAGTTGGGATAGGAACCATAGTCAACAAGGGAATAATCATTTTCTTCAATTTACCATTGCTATCGCAAAATTCAAAAGAGATGGCAATAGCTTTATCAGCTTTTATTCCCGCCTGGGTAATGAACTCAAGAGTGGATTTTGCTGCACTGCTTTGCGCTGCAATGGCTGCTTGCAAAGGTCCTCCTATAATTTTATCAAAAGGCAACGACGACAAGGAATTTAAGGCAGCATCTCCAACATTTGTATCTGCTGTCACTTTTGACAATTCTGTCATCATAGAACTAACACCGTTATTTTTTTCTGTTTCTAAAATATCTTTCATTAAAGAAACACCTTGCTTAACTGCTTGTATAGTTTTGGTGAATTCTGCTTCTGACTTATCTTCTTTACTTTTATTTTCAGTTCCGCCTTGATTTTCATTGTCAACATCTGCCTGAAGTGTTTTGTCTGTATCCGTTTGAGGTGCGCTGTTGGTTGCATCATCCGTTTGAGGTGCACTGTTGGTTGCCTCTGTTTGATCTGTTTGATCTGATGTATTTGTTTTTAATTTTGTTTCGTCTGGCATAATCTTCGTTTTTTTAATTAACTATTTTGCAATACTTATTCAACGTTAATGGTTTCCACTAAATCATCTCCCACTCTGAGTGTGTAAACACCTTCTTTTTCAAAAGTATACACCCATCCATTTCCTTGTTGAATGATATTTTTAGCATTTACAGC
>JAFZUH010000335.1 GCA_017618435.1 Bacteroidales bacterium
GGTGCCGAATGAGAAGAATTCTGCCACTTCTGCAATTTGATCGGCAACGAGGGCAGCACGCGGTATTTCAATCATGGTTCCGAATTTATATTCAAAATTGATGCCGTATGTTTTCTCAACTTCATTTTTAATTGAAGTTGCAATGTTCTTTTGGTGACGCAATTCTGCGGCATTGATGGTTAATGGAACCATTATTTCAAGCATAGGATTGAAACCTTCTTTTTTCAATTCAGCAGTTGCACTGAACAATGCTCTGAATTGAGCCTTGGTAATTTCCGGATAAATAATACCCAAACGCACACCACGCAAACCCATCATTGGATTGACTTCATGCAAAGAATCCACACGTTTTTTCAGTTCGGCAAGGCTCATGCCGCGTTCTTGGGCTACTTCACGTTGTTTTTCTTCGGTTTGAGGTACAAATTCATGCAATGGAGGATCCATCAATCTGAATGTTAATGGTTTTCCGTCCATTACCTTTAAGGTTCCTTTGGCTGCCTCTTTGATATATGGTTCAAGTTCCTGCAATGCGTTCACTCTTTTTTCTATTGTGTCGGCAAGAATCATATTACGAAGTTTTTCCAAAGGTTTTTCGCTGTTTTTACCATAGAACATGTGTTCAATACGGAACAAACCTATACCTTCAGCTCCGAAGTTGATGGCGTTTTGTGCATCTTCCGGATTGTCTGCATTGGTACGTACGCCCATTACTCTGAATTTGTCCACAAGTTTCATAAATTCTTGGAAACGCGGGTTCTCTGTCGCATCAATCATAGAAATGGCTTCAGCATATACCCAACCTTTTGACCCGTTCAAACATAATATGTCGCCTTCTTTAAAGGTGTGTTCGCCGATATGGATTTCGTTGTTGTTTGTGTCGATTTTAACATCTTCACAACCTACTATACAGCATTTTCCCCAACCGCGGGCTACCAAGGCAGCGTGTGAGGTCATACCGCCACGGGCAGTAAGAATACCGTCTGCGGCACGCATACCTTCAACATCTTCAGGGTTGGTTTCTTCACGAACAAGTATATTTTTAATTTTTGCTCTGTTGTATTCCATGGCTTTGTCGCTGGTAAGAGCAATTCTGCCGACAGCACCGCCGGGACCTGCTGGCAAACCCTTAGCAATCACTTCGTGTTTCTTTTCGTCTGCTGCGTTGAGAATAGGGTGAAGCAATTCGTCTAATTGAGCGGGGGAGAGTCGCAAAACAACTTCTTTTTCGTCAATCAAACCTTCGCCGAGCATATCAAGAGCCATGTTCAATGCGGCAACACCTGTACGTTTGCCCACACGGCATTGCAACATATATAATTTATTGTCTTGAATGGTAAATTCTATGTCAAGCATATCATGGAAGTTCTGTTCAAGAACGGTACGTATGTCGCAAAGTTCTTTGTAGGTTTGCGGCATAAGTTCCTGCATGGACTTCATGTGTTTGTTTTGTTCATTTTTTGTGTCGTCATTCAATGGGTTGGGGGTTCTGATACCGGCTACAACATCTTCACCTTGAGCATTGATTAACCATTCGCCATAGAATTGGTTGTCGCCTGTTGCGGGGTTACGGGTAAAGGCTACGCCTGTTGCGGAATTGTCTCCCATATTGCCGAATACCATGGCCTGAACATTTACTGCTGTTCCCCAATCGTCTGGAATACCTTCTATACGACGGTATGAAATGGCTTTTTTACCGTTCCATGATTTGAAAACGGCTTTGATACCGCCTTCCATTTGTGCTTTGGCGTCATCTGGAAATTCTGTGCCGAGCACTTCTTTTACTTTTGCTTTAAACTCTTCTGCCAATTGTTTCAATTCATCGGCGGTAATTTCCGTGTCGGATTTATAACCTTTGTTGGCCTTGAATGAATCCAACATATCGTCTAATATCTTACGGATACCCTTACCGTCTGCAGGTTCGATGCCTTCTGCCTTTTCCATAACAACATCGGCATACATCATAATTAATCTACGGTAAGAATCATATACAAAACGGGGATTATTCGTTTTCTTTATCAATCCGGGGATAGTTTTGGAACACAAACCGATATTCAAAACCGTATCCATCATACCCGGCATTGAACTGCGGGCACCTGAACGGCATGATACCAAAAGAGGATTATCAGGATGGCCATATTCCATACCCATAATTTTTTCAACATTTTTCATGCCTGCCCAAACTTCATCCATCAAACCATCGGGAAGTTGGCAATTGTTGGCATAATATGCTGTACAGCATTCTGTTGTGATTGTTAACCCTGCGGGAACAGGTAAGCCTAACAAACACATTTCTGCCAAGTTGGCACCTTTTCCTCCTAATAAATTTTTCATTCCTGCTGTACCTTCTGCGGTCTTTCCGCCAAAGGTGTAAACGTATTTAATGCTCATTGTAATAACAATTTTTTATTAAAAATTCTAAATAACTCGCAAAGATACAATAAAATATTATATGTTATGTTAAATTTATGTTAATTTTCGCTTGAATCTGGAAAATTAAAAAATCAAATCTTTTTGGATAAGAATATGTAAAAAAAGTTCAAGTTGGAAAGTTATAAAATTTAGTGGAACAAGCAATATTAATTAGTTGCAAAAATCTGAATTAAAAAATTATTTTGTAGAGACGTGCCATGGCACGTCTCTTTTAGTTTGGATTTATAAATTGTGGAAAAACCTCTGCCATTTACGAGGGTGGTTCTTAACTGTCATAATTTTTGTTGTTGTAAGGGTAGATTATTATAAAAATAGACTATGCACAAACAGCAGAAATGGTTTTATAAGATTCACAAAATCAATAAAAACACATTTTTTTTTTGAAAAAAAAAGGTTGTATTGATAATTTTAGTTACTTTGTGATTTGAAAAATAACCCTTTTGTTGTGGCTTGTATAGTTCTAATGCGACCTTGGTTGTCAAAACTGCGATGAAAGGAAAAATAAGTAAAAATTAGAGGTTACCTTAATTTAAGTTTACATACCTTAGCTATAAGTAAAAATAAAGTTATAATATGATGATATGTAGATATTGCTGCAAAGAGATTGCCAATGATAGTGTGTTTTGCAAGTTTTGCGGAAGAAGAGTACAGAAAAAGAGTACTCTAAAACCTCTTTGGATTACTTTGGGTGTGATTGTCGGTATTTTTCTTGTAAGTTTTTTAACGTATGTAATTATAGATGAGCCAGTGTGTCCATCAGAATATAATGATAATGAAGAAGTAATACCAGAAGATACACCTATAGCAGAAGCAGAAACTAATAACCCCATAGA
>JAFZUH010000336.1 GCA_017618435.1 Bacteroidales bacterium
GCAGTTTTTCCGCTTCTTGGTTTAATTTTTCGGCTTGTTTGTATTGCCTATTGCCTGCTCTCACTGCCTGCAACTCCTCTTTGGTTTGCCCATGAACACTGCCTGCAACCGACAAGACTACGATTAGCAAGAAACACGGTAACATATTGTTGCTTTTTATCCTTTGCATTATTTTTATATCAAACAATTTACGACTGAATAAAAACAATTCAACAATTGTCAAGAAAAAGGCAATCCACAACGGAATATAATATTTGCTTTCATAGGTAGAAAAACTAACCTCTTCCATCTCCGTTTTTTCCAATTTATCCAATTGATTTTTCAATTCTTCAAAACCCATATAGGCATTGTTGGCATAAATATAAGCCCCATTGCCTGCTTGTGCAATATCTTTCAGCACCTGTTCATTCAAGCGAGTAATGACGGTATTTCCATCTTTATCTTTTTTGTAATCCACCCCACCTCTGGTATGTATAGGAATAGGCTCACCCTGCGTACTACCCACCCCAAGCGTATAAACATGAATACCTTGTTTGGCCACTTGCTCTGCCACCTCCACGGCTTCATCAAAATGATCTTCGCCATCTGAAACAACAACGATTGCCTTATTGGTTTTCTTTTGTTTTGCCAAGACAGCATTATTTGATAACAAACCCGACTGTGGCAACATTGATGCCGCTGCCACATCAATGGCTCCGGCTATATCCGTACCCTGTGTATTGATTTGTGTAGTGGAAATATTATTGACAAACATTTTGGCGGCTGCATAATCTGAAGTTATCGGCAATTGCACAAAGGATTTGCCCGCAAAAATAACTATACCAATCTTATCACCTTGCAATTTGTCTATAAATGACAATACGGAACGTTTGGCAGCCTCGATACGATTGGGAACATAATCTTGTGCCAACATAGAGTTTGATACATCCAAACAAAACATTATTTCTATGCCCTTGCGTTTTTCTTTGGCAAGCCCCATGCCCCGTTGCGGATTGGCAAGAGCAAACACCAAACAACACCATATCAAACATAACAAAACGAATTTTAAATGTTGCATAAACATTGACACATCGCTTGTCAAACGATCTATCAAATGTTTTTCACCGTATGCGTATATACGTTTTTTATATCTGTAATATAAATAAACATATATTCCTATCATTATCGGAATCAACAGCAAAGCATAAAGAATCTTTTCGTTTTCAAACTGCAACATATACGTTTTATTTTTTGTTTCCTTAACGTCTATTCTTTACAATTTATTGTACGATGAGATGTTTTTGTTGAATCAAGTTGTGTCAATATCAAACCTAAAATAATAACACACATACCGAATATTTTTATAGGACTCATTTTTTCGCCTGTCAGCAAAAATGCGGTTATGGCAGTAACTATTGGAATGGCATTTGTAAATACGGCCGATCTGGCAATGCCTATTTTTGAAACACTGATAGAATACAACATAAAGGCTATTGTAGAAGAAAATACAGACAAAATAACAATTGCCCCCCAGAAAACAACTTCAGGCGATAGGGTTGTCAAAGCCAATGTTTCTCCTGATATTTTATAGTTTATCGACTGTCCGAATTTCAACCAAAAAGGGAAAAACAAACCTAAGCCTATTGTATTTTGAACCGCTATTAACCAAACAGGGTGAATACGTGCCGACAAATCATTGATGATTAATCCATAACCGACCGAGGCAAAAACAGCCAAAAATATCAACATTATGCCCCAAACATCAACATCTATTTCCATATTTTTATTGACAATCATAAACACAATGCCCAACAACGATAAGATGACACCAACAATATTTTTGATAGGCATTTTTTGTTTCCAAAATACAATCATCGCCAACATTGTAAATATCGGTATCGTGGCTACTATAGGAGAAGCTACAACGGGGCTAATCCTATCCAAAGCGTATGTTTCTCCTATATAATACAAAAACGGTTCGCACATTGCCAAAAGAAACAAATATAGCCAATCTTTTTTTTGTATTGCATGTTTACGGAAAAATATTAGTATAATTATCCACAACAAAATATCGGAAAACAGCAAACGCAATGAGACCAATGTCAACGGATTGGTACATTCCAAAACTATAGACGTAAAAACATACGAAGTTCCCCAGCATATCATTGAAAAAACAAGAAAAATATATGCCCAAACAACAGATTTGTTTTTATTCATTGTACAAATATTTTTGTTTATTTTCGACCAAAGTCTGCAGGTATTTCACCCCAAACATCTGTATGCCATTTTAAAATCTGATTGGAATAAGTATGAGTTTGCAACCATATCTCAGCCTTTTCTATCAACTCAAAAAGTTTCCCGTTATTGTTTGTCCTCTGCAGTTTTGTATTGGCTTTTTTGCCCCTCACCCATTTCATCGCATTGACACTGTCAGAATAAATTGGACATTGAAGATTATATTTTTGACACATTGCCAAAGCATGTACCAAAGCCAAAAATTCCATCACATTGTTTGTTCCGTCCAAAAACGGACCATTTCTAAAAATCAAGCGTTTGGTAGCCACATCTACACATTGATATTCAGCCATTTTTGTTGCAGAACTATAAGCCCCATCAACAGCAATACTTGGCACTATAGGTTTCCCATATAGGCTTTCCATTATGGGTTGCATAGGCGATTTTCGGGCTGACAAATACTCCTCTGCCTTAGAAGCGTAGGCGGTTTGTGCTTCTTCCAATGTTGAAAAGGACTTGTATTTTGGATTGGAAAAACCATTCACCTGTTTTTTACACTCTTCCCAATTATCATAAATACCGGGCTGTACGCCTTTCCAAACTACATAGTATTTCTTTTTCATTGTTGATAAAAATACAATAGTTTATCTTCATCAAAAAATTTAACCTCTGCAGGCTGAACTTTTATTGCAGGAGCCTCCAAGCCCTTGGCAAACCATTTGTTGCCCACCAATACCCGTATTTCGTCCCAAAGATTTTTCTCCAAGAAATGATTTAATGTTTTTTGTCCGCCTTCTATAATCACAGATTGGATTTTATTGTCATACAAATAGTTTAACATATTTTCCACCCAATCTTTTTCCTGCAAACGCACATATCGGGTTTGAGCATTCACACATTCGCATTCCGTATTAAAAATCCAAGTCGGTTGCGAATTGTCAAAAAAGCATAAACCTTGATTGTCTATATCTTTGTTCAAAAAAGTCAGTCTAATAGGATTTTTTCCTCCTACCAAACGACAATTCAATTGAGGATTGTCATTCAACAAAGTATTGGCTCCACAAAAAATTGCATCTTCTTCACTTCGCCAACGATGTACTTCATAGCGTAATTTTTCATTGGTAATCCAATAGGGTTGCCGCTGCGTTTCTTCTCTTGCATTACAATCCATATAGCCATCTAAAGTCTGTGCCCATTTAAGAATAATATAAGGGCGATGTTTTTCGTGGAAAGTAAAAAAACGTCTGTTCAGCCATTGGGCCTCTTTTTCCAAAACACCGACAGTAACTTCAATACCAGCATTTCTTAACTTTTCTATACCTTTTCCTGATACTTTTGGATTGGAATCCAATGTTGCCACCACTACCTTTGGTATTTTATGCTGAACAATCCAATCGGCACAAGGTGGTGTTTTCCCAAAATGCGAACATGGCTCCAATGTTACATACATTGTTGATTTTTTCAACAATGACTTGTCTTTCACACTATTCACCGCATTCACTTCGGCATGTGCCTGCCCGTATTGACGATGATAACCTTCCCCGATAATCAAATTATCATACACGATAACACAACCCACCATCGGATTCGGAGATACATTGCCACAACCATGTCGGGCTATCTCCAAGGCTCTCTGCATAAATTTTTGATGACCCATTGTTGTTTAGAAAGTTACCCCAAAAGTAATGGGAAATTCTCCCAAAAATTTTCCTACCTCTTTTCGGGCTGATGGATACCCCATCATTCTATATCCGATTCCCAATTTTAAAGAAACATTCTGGGAAACGAATACACCAAATTCCACATTCGGTTGCAAACCATAGGCAAAACCGAAACCTCGGCAATAACCTATCATCAATTCCATACCTACTGCTGTTCTAAAACGCTTGATTTGCCATTCATAATGATAATCAGGAATAAACAAAACCTGCCCGCCACCATTGCGATAAGTCAATTCCACCCCACCTGACAATCTGTGATTATCCTTAAAAAAATGAGAATAACCGGCATATATTCCAAAACCCGTTACAGAATAGGAATCTCCCATATAATTGTGTCCGCAAAATTGACCGATTATATGCACATCTATTTCTCCTAATCTGAATTCTTGTTCTTGGGGTTCTTCCTGTTCTTGTATTTCCTGTGCGTATCCCCAAACACAAGCCAACATCAACACTGATACAACAAAAAACTTTTTCATATTTATACAACTATTTTACCAAGGGCGTTCCTTGACGTTTTCAATATAATTAATAAAGGATTTGTTCAGCACCTTGAAACCTCCCGGTGTCGGATAGTTTCCTGTGAAATACCAATCACCCTTATGATTTGGACATGCCTGATGCAGGTTTTCTATACTATTGTAAACAACCTCTATTTCTGCATGAATATCATCGGGACGAACCAATTCCGCCACTTTTTTGGATATTTCGGCAGCATGAAATGGCTGATATATCTCTTGTACGTAATTGACGATTTCTTCTTTGGGATAATTTTCTTGTGCTTTCGCTTTTTTATACACATCGTTAATCACATATTCCATATTGCGTTCTTTCAACAATGCAATTGCGGCTTGAAAAGCAACAAATTCCCCCAAACGACTCATATCTATACCATAACAATCGGGATAGCGAATCTGCGGAGCGGAACTTGCTATGACAATTTTTTGCGGGTGCAATCTGTCGAGCATACGTATAATACTCTGTTTCAATGTTGTTCCCCTAACAATAGAATCATCTAATACGACCAGATTATCCACATTTTTATTGACAACACCATAGGTTATATCATAAACGTGTGCCACCAAATCATCTCTCTGATTGTCTTCGGTGATAAAAGTCCTCAATTTCATATCTTTAACCGCCACTTGGTCAAAACGTGGCATAATAGCCAATATTTTGTCTATCAATTCAGGAGTTAGTTCTTCTTTCTTTTCCAATAATTTGCGTTTTTTAACTTCATTGCAATGGTCTCTAAGAGCATCAAACATTCCGTTAAAAGCCACAAGTGCCGTATTGGGAATATAAGCAAAAACAGTATTTATCAAATCATTATCAATTGATTTCAGCACTTCGGGCAACAACAAGGCTCCCAAGCGTTTGCGTTCCTGATAAATATCTTTGTCGGTTCCTCTTGAAAAATAAATACGTTCAAAAGAGCATTGTTTCAATTCGGGCAAAGGTTCATGACATTTTTTTATGGAAAAATCTCCATTGGCTTTGATAATAGCGGCATGACCTGCGGGCAGTTCATTTATTTCTTCTGCAGGCACATTAAAAGCCGTTTGTATGGCAGGACGTTCTGAAGTAATAACCACCACTTCATCATCATGATAATAAAAAGCAGGTCGTATTCCGGCTGGGTCTCTCAACACAATGGCATCGCCATGGCC
>JAFZUH010000337.1 GCA_017618435.1 Bacteroidales bacterium
TTTTCACCCCTGCATACAAAATAGTTTCAGCACCGACTTTCACATTATCACCGAGATAAGTTTGCGGATAAATTTTAGCATAATCGCCTATTTCCACATTTTCACCTATTACGGCTCCATCACCGACATAAACATTTTTTCCGAGTTTGGCAGTCGAAGCAATCAAGGCACGGGGAGAAACGCCTATTTTTTCGGGTCTCAAACTATCGTAATATTGTAATAATCGCACGATTTCCAATTGTGGATTTTTTACACGTATCAAAGTAGCCTTAACAGGTTGTTTGGGAACAAAATCTTCATATACAATAATAATATCCGCTTTTGAAGTATAAATAAAGGCTTCATATTTAGGACCGTTGGCAAAAGTCAATCCACCTGTTTCATCTCCTTCCAATTTAACTATCTTATCAACTATAATTTGACCGTCTCCGTCTAATTTTCCGTGTGTCAATTCGGCAATTTGTTTGGCCGACATTTCTAATTTTTCGTCCATTTTTTATTCTATAATATGATTAAAATATTGTTTTTCTGTTTCTAAAGACATATATGGAGCCAACAATTGCACCTGTTCTATTTTCTTGAGCATGGCTTGTTGAAATTTTTTCAATTCCTCCCCATTGTCTTTTCTGATAATATGTTGTTTAGCCAAATTAATTTCCTGCATCATATCCGCTATACGTTGCGTAGATGCGGAAAAATAATGTTGCGAAAACTTTGTCCAAATATAATTTACAGCCGTTTCGTTGGGGTGTATCATATCGGTTTGATAAAAACGATAATCTCTCAAATCGTCCATCATAATTTCATAAGCAGGAAAATACTCCGAACGTTGTTCTTGACTAACAATACGATGTGTAACAACTTTTAATATGGATTTGCTCAACATATTTTCCTCCAAATTATATTTCACATAACGAATCGGGCTAATGGTAAAAATAAAACGTATGTGTTCGTTTAGTTGGGTGATTTGGCTTAATGTTTCTTTCAATTCAATTTCAATAGTTTGCACATCAAGCAAAATACGTTCAAAATATTGCTGTGGTAATTTGTGACAATTGGCAACTATATAGTTTTTTTCTTTGTGCAAATAGGCATAAGCAGAGCCCAAAGTAAGCACCAAATAATCGGTTGTAGACAATTGCTCAAAACTATCATCTATCTGCCGATTAATGTTTTCCAGACATTTTTGTTTGTCTTCACAAGCAAAACTGCCATGATGCCAAAAACTAAACCACTGATTGTTGTAAAAATCCAATTCGTTTTCAGCAAAATATTGACGATGAATGATTCTATTCAAACAATTGACTATTGATTGTGGATTAAACAATATGCCGAACGGATTGATATTCACCACAAAACCGCTTGATTGCATTTTCCTGCCTATTTCTTCGGCAAAGCAAGACCCCATAAACATAAACACATCTTGATGGGTTATTTCTATGGGATTGTGAGGTATATTTATTTCCGTTCTGAAACTATTGTTCATCTATATTACAATCTTGTTGAAACTTTTTGCACCATTTCCGTTTTCCATCGGGAGAAATCGCCTTCCAATATATGTTTACGACTTTCTTTGACCAACCAAAGATAAAAATGCAAATTGTGCAAAGAACAAATCATACCACTCAACATTTCCTGATTGATAAGCAAATGCCGCAGATAGGCTTTGGAATAGTTTTTATCCTCAAACAAATCGCTATCCTCTTCAATCGGTGAGAAGTCGTATTTCCATTTGGCATTTTTGATATTGATAACACCGTTTTTGGTAAACAAAATGCCATGTCTACCGTTTCTTGTAGGCATAACACAATCAAACATATCCACCCCCAAAGCAATACATTCCAAAATATTGGCAGGCGTACCCACCCCCATTAAATACCGCGGTTTGTCTTTCGGCAAAATATCACAACATACCGCCGTCATTTCATACATCAACTCTGTCGGTTCTCCCACGGAAACACCCCCGATAGCATTTCCGTCACAATCCATATTCGCGACAAATTCAGCGGATTGTTCTCTCAAATGGCGGAAAACACTGCCCTGAACAATAGGAAACAATGACTGGTAACGCCCGTAGGGACATTCTGTATTTTTCCATTGCTGATAACATCTTACCAGCCACCGATGGGTACGTTGCATGGATTGTTCGGCATATTGTTCCGTTGTCGGATAAGGTGTACACTCATCAAAAGCCATAATAATATCAGAACCGATAGTTCTCTGAATATCAATTACATTTTCAGGAGTAAACAAATGCTTGGAACCATCTATATCTGACAAGAATTTTACACCTTCTTCGGTAATTTTTCTCCGTCCATGCAAAGAAAA
>JAFZUH010000338.1 GCA_017618435.1 Bacteroidales bacterium
TATTGATTTTTATAGCGATAGCGTAAAAAACACACCTTACACCCACCCGCTTATGCACCACGCCCATCAAAAAGGCGTACAACTTACTCCAAAAGAGAAACGACAACTCAAAGCATTTTTGAATTGTTTGACAGATGAGGATTTTATACAAAATCCCGATTTTTCAAAGCCTGCTGAACTGCCTTAATTTTTCAATAGTTGAATGCCGATGCCACATTGCAAACAATGTCTCGGTTTGCAATATGATTCATACAATTGTATCAACGCTTGGGATTGTAAGGCATTGTTAAAATCTTTGCGTAAACAAGTATAATATTTTACTATCTGGTTGTTTTCCAACGGAATTGATTCATATAATGTAATTACCCTGTTTTTTAGATTCGTATCGTTCTGCCAAGATGCGTATGCGAACAAAAACGGCAATATGGCATTTATTATCAAAGAATTAACCGATGATTTTCCCAATTTCTTCTTTGATTTTTGTTTGGCAGGCACATCAAAACGGAAATGTGTATCCCAGTACGCGGAAGCCGTTACGGAAAACAATCGTTCAATACCTTCTATTGTATTTATTTCCAACACTTTTGATAACAAAGCGGTTGATTGGTGTACCAACGCCGCCATTTGTGCCAAACGGATATGCGGTTGTCCGCTTGGATACAAACGTGCCCAATGCCACATAGCATAATCACACGCAGGTTGCAATTTGAATTTGGCCTGTAAAAAACGATATTCTTTCTGTAATTGTTGCGGATAATCATCTGCAAAATTACCCTCCAACAAACCGGCTTGCCCCAAAAACAAAGCCTCTATTTGCAAAAGAGAATCTTTTTGTTTTGCCAGCACATTCAGATTCAACGATTTTGCAACCATCAACATAGGTTCTGCATTTGTTTTAAAACCAAACGCTTTTGCTATGATATGATAAAAGACTTCTTCCTTATGAAATATATTGCTTTTTAGGTCATTTTCAATATGTTGCGTACGTTTTTCCAATCTATCCAACATCAATCTGTCCAACCAAGCAAAACAACGAAAAGAATCCACTTCCGCAAAACGATTTTGACAAACTATGGTATGAGAAGATTCCATATATTGCCTATACTCTGTTATTAATGATGCATTGATGAGATTTTTCAATTCCAATGTTGGAACAGAAACCCCATTTTTATCACAAACAGGCACATCATATTGATAGACAACATGTAAAACGACATTATTATAGGCATTGTCTTGACTATGCCTATGCTTGTTCCAATCTGAAGATTTAATATGCAATTCTACAGAACCTGCCCATAGTGTTTGGGCTATCCTAATTTTAGCACGCAGAAAATCGGGACCGCTATTGCTATTTTCCTCGCCAACACTTAATATATCTACAGCTTCACCTTCAACAGTTTGCAATTTGCAACTATTGAACAATCTGTATTTCCAAATATATTGCAGTAATTTTTCATCCATAAAAATCTATTTTTTATGGAAATGCAAGGCATTGGCTTGAGATAGACAAGTAACCGTCAAATCGTTGATACAAACATGTTTGGGCATAGCAACCAAATAGGCAACAATATCGGCAATATCATCACCTGAAAGCGGTTGATAACCTTTATAAACATTATCTGCTTTTTCCTTATCGCCATGAAAACGGACAAGAGAAAATTCTGTTTCGGCAGCACCGGGACATATCTGACTGACTTTTATTCCGTATGGCAGCATATCTATACGCATCGCTTTGCTAATAGCATCTACAGCATGTTTGGTGGCACAATAAACATTTCCGTTGGGATAAACATCTTTGCCCGCCACAGACCCGATATTGATAATATGACCACATCGGCGTTCTATCATCAATGGGGCAATCAAACGGCTGACATAAAGCAAGCCTTTGACATTCGTATCTATCATACGATTCCAATCATCAAAACTTCCTTCCTGAATAGTACCCAAACCGGCAGCCAGACCGGCATTGTTCACCAAAACATCTATCTCTTTCCATTGTTCCGGCAATGAATCTATTGCTTTTTTTACAGCCTCTATATCTCTGACATCATAATTTGACACCCAAACATCTACACCATTGGCTTTTAGTTCTTTTTCCAAATCCGACAAACGTTCTTTTCTTCTGCCGGTAATAATCAAATTGTAACCTTCTTTTGCCAAACGGCGGGCAATAGACAAGCCAAAACCGCTTGTCGCTCCTGTAATATATGCTATCATAATTGTTTTTTCTTATACTGCTCTACTTTTATAAAATAAAATTGTTACCGCATTAGTTACAAATGCAAATATGGAAATTCCCAACAAATAAAAACGCATGTCAAACAAGGAACTTCCTTTCAAAATAATACTTCTTAATATTGAAATATAATGAGCAATCGGATTGACCAAATTGATAATTTGTGCCCAAGTCGGCATACTTTCCAATGGGGTAAACAAACCGCTCAAAAGAATAAAGGCAATGAAAAAGAAAATCAGAACAAACATTGATTGGACTTGATTTTCAGCAAAAATACTAACCATAAAACCTAAACCCAACATGGCTAACAAAAAAATGGCTGTCAAAAGCAACAAGGCTGCAATAGACCCGTGTACACTAATGCCGAACACTCCATACATGATCAATAATCCGACTGCAAATTCAACCATTCCTATCAACCAGAAAGACATCATTTTACCTGTAAAGAACTGCATTTTGGTTATAGGGGTAATATTTATTTGTTCTATTGTTCCCAATTCCTTTTCCCTTACAATATTCAAAGTTGAAAGCATTGCACCTATCATGCTCACCAATACGGCTAAGATACCCGGCACAAAAATGTTTTTGTAATCCATTTTTTCGTTAAACCAATAACTTGTCATCACATTGATTTGTTGCCTATCAAAAGTGCCATTGGTTTCTTGACGGAAAACTGTTTGGAAATAATCCGTAAACAATTGCTGCAAATAGGCTACACCAATAGATGCTTTCATGCTGTTTACCGCATTGGCAGTTATATTTATATCAGGCTGTTCACCTCGATAAAGTTTGGCTTCACAATTAGGGGGTATTTCAATAAGAATATCCACTTTGTTTTTTTTCATAGCCAATTCTCCGTCTTTTGCGGAACGGATATTGGGCACTAAATTAAAATATTGCGAACCTAAAAATGCACTTTCTATACCTCTGGAAAAAGATGTTCTGTCATGGTCAACAATGGCAATATCCAAACTTTTTATTTCCATATCCGCAGCAAACGGAAATATCAGCATTTCTGCCAATGGCAGAAATGTAACCAATTTCCACAATACGGGATTGCGGAAAATCTGCAACAATTCTTTTTTTATTAGAATTAATATAGTTCTCACTTTCAATAAAAAAATGATTTGGCAAGAATATTCTTGCCAAATCAAATAAAAGTTCTTATTTTTAGTATTCTCTACAAGGAATTTCGCCTTTTATCATCAGAAGAACATTATAGGCTAAGGCTTCATTTTCGTTTTCACCCGGGAAAACTTCTATCGGAGCAATATGTTGCACTCTTTCTTTAATCTTGGCAACAAAGGGTTTGCCGTATGCCATTCCGCCTGTTAAAAGTATTGCATCAACTTTGCCTTTCAACACTGTTGAAGCCGCACCTATTTCCTTACAAATTTGATAAGCCATGGCAGAATCGTAAAAATCGGCTTCTTTATCACCGGCCTTAATTCTGTTTTCTACTTCCAAAGCATCGTTTGTACCAAGATAAGCCACAAAACCACCCTTGCCTGTAACCATTTGTTTCAATTGCTCTTTTGTATATTCTCCGCTGAAACAAGCATTGATAACAGAAATCACAGGCAATGAACCGCTACGTTCAGGAGAAAATGGACCATCTCCGTTCAAGGCTTGATTAACATCTATCACTTGACCGCCTTGGTGTACACCGATACTAATACCACCACCCATGTGAACAACAATCAAGTTCAAATCTTCGTATTTTTTATTGTTGCGTTTAGCATAAATACGAGATACCATTTTTTGATTCAAGGCATGGAAAATAGGATTACGTACAAATGCAGGGTGACCGCTTATTTTAGCAATTGGGGCCATTTCGTCCACAACACCGGGGTCTGCAATGTAGGCAGTGTCTAAACCTATAGATTTAGCAATATCCAAGGCAATCAAACCACCAAGGTTACATGCATGTTCGCCAGCAATACCTACGGTTAGATCATGTACCATGGCTTCATTTACTTTGTAAATGCCCGAGGGGATACTTTTCACCAAACCTCCTCTGCCGATTACATAATCCATCTCATTAACATCAATATTATTTGCTGCCAATTCATCAAATATCACCTGTTTACGAAAAGCATATTGGTCTGCTATACGTTTAAACGACTTTATTGTTTCCGAACTGTGCTTGATGTTTTTCGAAAAAATCGTGTTTATCCCTTTTACTTCATCTGCAATTGTTGTATCCAACTCCATTACAGATGTTTTTGTTGAGGTTGAACCCGGGTTGATAACCAAAACTTTTGCTTTCTTTACGTTATCTGCCATATTTTCTTTTTTTATAGTTTGTATTAATATTAAAATTCTATGTTTATATGAAATTCTTTGACAAAAGTATAAAAAAAAATTTATTTTTAAGGAATTTCCCTCAAAAAGTATTTAACCGTTTTTGGCTTATCGATATTTTAATACCATATTATTTATCAAATATTTAAGTTCTTTTCAACATAAACTATTAACAAAAAACGCTTAATAAGATTTATTTTGATACTATTGAAAAGATTGTTCTTTGACCATTTGAGCATAAAAACCATTTTGTTCTAACATTTGTTTATGTGTTCCTTGTTCCACCACTTTCCCGCTATCCAGCACCAAAATATGGTCTGCGTTCATAATAGTAGATAACCGATGAGCAATAATGATACAGGTTTTATTTTCAGACAACCTGTCAATAGCCTCTTGCACCAATTGTTCGGATTGTGAATCCAAAGCGGATGTGGCTTCGTCCATGATAAGAATAGGGGCATTTTTCAACAAAGCCCTTGCTATACTCAAACGTTGTTTTTGTCCTCCGGAAAGTTTATTGCCCATATCACCGACATTGGTTGCCATACCATCTTCTGTTTGCAGTACAAAATCATAAGCATTAGCAGTCTTCATCGCAGCAATCACATCATCTTCAGACGCTTGAGTATTCAACTTTACATTATTGTAAATAGTATCATTAAACATAATACTGTCTTGCGAAATAACACCGAACAAAGCAAGCAAACTGTCTATCGATAAAGTCTGAATATTTTTCCCGTCAATAAGTATTTCTCCTTGTTCTATTTCATAAAATCGCAACAACAAATCTACAATAGTTGTTTTGCCAACACCTGATTTCCCGCATACAGCCACTTTTTGCCCTTTAAATATGGTGAAATCCACATCAGTTAAAACAGATTGCTTTTCATAGCCGAAAGCAACATGTTTAAACTCTATCTTATCCCGAAATTCAGCAATTGTTTCAACTGTATCTTGTTGTGTTTCAGCAATAGACAGCAATTCCTCTATTCTATCCATAGAAGCGGTTCCCTTTTTTATATTCGCCAAAGAATCTACTATTGACTTAATTGGATTGATTATTTGAGTGAATAAAACAATATAAGTAATAAACATTTCGGCAGAAAAGGGATTTTGCTTATCCAACACCGCCACCGAACCCGTCAAGAGAATAATGACAACCATAATTGTTCCTAAAAATTCACCTGTTGGAGAAGACAAATCTCTCATTCTTGCCGTTCTTGTGAACAATTTGGTGTATCCTTGATTGACGGTAGCAAATGTCTGTTGTCTGTTAGCAATTGCATTAAAGGCTTTGATAACACGCAAGGCATAAATAGACTCTTCTATTCTGCCAGTCATATCAGCCTGTTTTTCTTTCAATTCTTGTGAACTTGACTTCAACTTGCGTTGTATCCTACTGATAATAAATGCGGCTATCGGAAAAGCGACAAAAACAAATAATGTTAATTTTGTATTGATAAAAAACAATGTTCCAATATAGAACAAAATCACCAAGGGATAATTCAACAGACTTTGCATGGCCTCCAATACAGACATATCCAATTCCTGTACATCATTTACAGCACGGGAAATAATATCTCCTTTTTTGTGTGTGGCAAAATACGAAAGTGGCAAATGCAAAATTTTTGTATAAAATTTCAACCGATATTGCTCCACCAACGATACACGGATATGTGTATATAACCATATCGATAAATATGCAAAAAATTTACAAAAGAAAAACGATACAAAAACAACAGACAACAACAACAGCAATGCCGCTACTATGCCATGAACCGTTTCAAATTGTCCCAAATAATATTGTGCCATCTGCAACAAACTATCCGAAGACATACTCCAAGTTGGTTTTTCAACGATGGTTTCTTGATGAAATATCAAAGACAAAAAAGGAGCCAATACGGAAATGGAAAACAATGACAATATGGTTGATAGGATATTACACAATACCACTATCATCATTTTGAACAGATGCGGCTTGAATAAACTTGCTATTTTTTTTGTATCGCTCATCAATCTTGTTTTAAATCAAATTGTTTTCCATTAAATACATAAACAATTGTTTCTATCGTTCCGTCTGAATTTTTCATTGTATAAACAAGTTGTTGTTGTTTATAATCGTACTTGCTATGCACATACATATCTTTTGGATACAATATAAAACAATATTCTTCCATTGACGAAAAACCGACATAGTCAAAATGCAAAGTATCGTTTTGTAAAGCCAATACCGTTGACCCCATAAATTTTTGAGAACCACTCATATCACCCTCAAAATTAACAAGATACAAATTTCCGTCTATCTGACTATTTAGTTTGTAAACAGCGGTAATTTTACTTGCCTTAAAATCAATATCGTGCGTATTTTGTCCTTGTTTATTAAAAGCGGTTTTCAATTTTTTATCACTGGTAAAATACTGAAAAACATTGATATTTGAATTAAATGGAGCCCCTATGTTTTCATTCCAACTATAGGCACGCAATTGTTTGTCTGGCGAAACAGCCGTAGAAAGCATTTTATGCTTTAATGGACTATAAACACTTTCTATATCTTGCAAAATATTTTGCATATAATGTATTGCCATATAGTTCAACGAATCCGTTACATTATACGCATCTATCTGATTGGTATCCACTACACGTGTCAAAGAATCCAATATGGCATACAAAACCCTTCTTTTTTCAACAAAAGTTGTTTCGGGTATTTCATATTCTTCTATACGATTACGTACTTCTATCGGATTATTACCGGCAACAACAACAATACCTTCTGTGGTATCTTCTCTAGCATAACGATGAATATCTATGGGGTCTTCTATTGTATTTTCTTGATTTCCACAGGCATTCATCAAAATCAATATTACTAAAAAGATAAATAAATTTTTGTGCATACTTTTTCTTAAAAACAAAAGATAAAAAACAAAAGTACCATTTTTTCAGTAAACTTATTTAAATATCTTACACTCTTAAAATTGAAAATATATAAACGCCTGAAAATCTGCTATATTAAATTGATACAAAATAAACACAAACACCACAACTGCTATCGCTATTAGTGGCAGGGGCAAACAAGCAAAATTATATCTATACCAACGCTTCCACCTTTCTGGCAACCAATGTATTATCATGCCAATTGCAAATAAAACAAATATACTGTAATATTGTGTTACAATCTGCCCTATCAACGACCAATTCCAATGACCTCCTATTTGAGCCACCATATTCTGGGCTGTTTCCCATGCTTCCTTGTTTGCTGTTGCAGGGTCTAAGTTGGAACCTGAACGGAAAAACAAACGTGTAAAGGTTATAAAAACAAAAGTTGTAAAAATAGACCATGCCCTATTGACAATTGGCACTGTCCCCCCTTTTGTCAAAA
>JAFZUH010000339.1 GCA_017618435.1 Bacteroidales bacterium
ATTTTGCTTTTTCATATATTCTGCAACAACACCTCCCAAACCACCTGTTTTGACTCCATTTTCTATAGTAACAATCTGTTCATAGTTTTGACAAACAAAATCCAACAGTGTTTCATCTATAGGTTTTAGAAAAATCATATTATAAATTCCAATATCAAAACCTTCTTGTTGTAATATTTTATCAGCCTTTACCACATTATTGGTGATATGTCCGATACCCAAAACGGCAATTTTCCGACCTTTTTTCACTTCTACTGCTTTCCCGATTGGCAACAACGAAAAAGGTTCATTTTTCCACTGCTGCAACACTCCCTTCCCTCTTGGATAACGAATGGAAAACGGAGCCTTGGTTTGAGTTGCCGTGTACATTAGATTTCTCAAATCCATTTCATTCATTGGGGCAGACACTATCATATTGGGAATACAACGCAAATAGGCCAAATCAAAAACACCATGATGAGTAGCCCCGTCTTCTCCAACAAGCCCTGCCCTGTCTATACAAAAAACAACATGCAAATTCTGCAAAGCAACATCATGAATGATTTGGTCGTATGACCTTTGTAAAAATGAAGAATAAATATTACAGAACGGGATATATCCGTCGGTAGCCAGCCCCGCAGAAAAAGTAACGGCATGTTGTTCGGCAATTCCCACATCAAAACAACGGTTGGGAAAACGTTGCATCATCATATCCAACGAACAACCGCTTGCCATGGCCGGTGTAATCCCCACAATTTTTTCGTTTTGTTCTGCCAACTCTATAATTGTTGTACCGAATACCTTTTGATATTTTTCTATTTTATAGGGGTCAAATTCAGGTTGAAGAATATTTCCGGAAACAGGGTCAAACAAGCCCGGAGCATGGTACAAGGTCTGACTTTCTTCCGCTTTTTTCAAACCTTTGCCTTTCATGGTGATACAATGCAGCAATTTAGGTCCCTTTAAGTTTTTCAGTCGGGAAAGCACATCCACCAAATACAAGATATTGTGTCCGTCCACGGGACCGAAATAACGGAAACCGAGCGATTCAAACAAATTGCTTTCTTTGAGCAAACTACCTTTAACCATATTTTGGGTATTCTGCATAACACTTCTGGCCTTCAAACCTTTGCCCGACAAAAGATTCCAAATCTTTGTTTTAAAACGGTTGTAGGTCGTTGAAGTGGAAAGTTTCAGCAAATATTTGCTCATCGCCCCGACATTTTTGTCTATAGCCATGCCATTATCATTGAGTATGACCAGAACATTGGCTTTGGCATTTCCGGCATGATTCAAACCTTCAAAGGCTTCACCTCCTGTGAGGGCACCGTCTCCGATAACGGCAATATGGTTCCGTGTTTTATTGCCCGACAAATCCGCAGCAACAGCCATACCCAAAATAGAGGATATGGAAATGGAAGCATGACCTCCGCCAAAGGCATCGTAGGGACTTTCTGTCATTTTAGGAAAACCGCTTATTCCATTAAGTTTTCGGTTGTTTTCAAAGGCTTCGCGTCTGCCTGTGAGTATTTTATGAGCATAAGCCTGATGACCGACATCCCATACCAATTTATCGGTTGGGGTGTCGAAAACATAATGAATGGCTACGGTCAATTCTATTGTTCCCAAACTTGCTCCCAAATGTCCGGGATTGTTGGCGGTTTGCTCTATAATATATTGTCGCAACTCCGTACACAATGGCTCCAACTGATTTTTAGGCAATTTTTTAATATCAGCAGGACTATTTATGACCGGTAATATTTTATATTCGCTCATTGTATAATCAATCTTGCAAAGGTATGAAAAAAAACAGTGTTAAATTATAAAGTTATCAAATAATTTTCATTTCTAAATTTTCATCATTATTGTCTTGATAAAATATCAAAATAAATGCTATTTTTGCATCTCAAAAAAAAGGAGAAGTATATGAAAAGAATTTGTTTTTTGTTGTTCAGTTTGCTGCTTGTTATCAATGGTTTTGCCCAAAATTATACGGAAGAATTTGCAGTAAAAGACACCAATCGTTTGTTGTTAGACATTTACACCCCCTCAATAACATCGCCCGACACAAATTTTCCGTGTTTGGTTTTCGTTTTCGGCGGAGGTTTCAAAACAGGGCAACGCAATGCTCCTATCATGATTAAAACTTTTACGGAAATGGCTAAAAGAGGCTATGTTATTGTCTCCATTGATTATCGTTTAGGTCTGAAAGGTGTAACAAAAATGGGTGTAACACATTTGAAAACATTGGAAAATGCAATTCGTTTAGCCGTTGAAGATTTATATTCAGCCACGAGTTATATCTACAAAAATGCCGCTCGTTTGCATATCAACACCAATGAAATAATGATTTCGGGTGTATCGGCGGGTGCAATTACAGTATTGCAAGCCGACTATTGGCTACACAATCGTCATGAAACCGCCCGTGTGTTGCCCGACAACTTTCGCTATGCCGGAGTTATTTCCTTTTCGGGAGCCATATTTTCCCGCAACGGAAAAGTAAAATATCCGTACGGCAATCCGGCTCCAACGCTGTTTTATCATGGCGATGAAGACCATTTGGTAACTTACAACCAAGTGGCTTTTGCCAATCTCGGATTCTTTGGAAGCAACAAATTGGTGCAACGGTTTGAAAAATTCAACTATCCATACCGTATCAAAAGAATGAAAAATTATGGACATGAGGTTGCTACCCTATTCCCTGATATGATAGACGAAATTGATGAGTTTTATCAAAATTGGATTGTATTATCAAAAAAATACCAAATAGACGAAACATGGTACAACCCAGAATATCAGCCTGATATGCGTTGGCGTTTGTCTCCTTCCGATTTATACAAGAAAAACAAATAGGCTTATCTATTGTTGCTGTATAAAAAAATGAAATAATAATGAAGCACGATAAACAAATCAGGTAGACATATTGCCATTAAGTCATGATTGACTTGTCACTTTTCTGATTTTATTTAACATTTGCTCTGCCCATTCCTTTGTTCCATGTAGTTGATAACGACAATTTCCTGTAGCAGATGGTAAAAATATAGTCTGAGCATCAGGTGTGAGAGATACGGTTCCACGCTTTGAAAAAGTGAAAAGAGTTTCACCTTCCACAGCATTGATAATAGGCATCAAATCCCACATACGTTGCCCTGTATTACAATCGCAAGTCATATACACCTGCTTAATCGGGTGGTAATCTGTCCAAGAAATATCACTAATAACCTGTTCGGGCTTGTACTCTATTGCTTGCCCTACCTCCATAGGAGAAAAGACCATATCCACTTCTTGTGGCCATAAACGGAAAAAATCAAGTGCAAACTGAATCCCTTGTGCAAAGTTGAAATCAGACTCTTCCGCATCGCCAAATACACCTCCTTGCAAATAAATGCACTTCACCTTTTTCCGCACCAACTCTACACCTGTGAGCGGAGAATACTTATCCGCCTCTGATGCTAACAACTGTGCTAAACTTGTTAAAAAACCAATAGAACATATACTTACACTACCATCTGGTTGTTCTGCCAGCAATTTGCGGTACAACTGCCAACCATCCAACAAGGTTGTATAGTCGCTTATCGATCTACGAAACATAGGTTCGTTATTGGGCTGTGTATAATACGGCATAGTATGGTAATCTATCCACACTTTAGGACCTTCTATTCCTTTGCAAACAAGAGCAATAGGCGTACTACCATCTCCAAAATAATTATTCATTACATCAACACATGCAGCATTGTCTACTCCCTCGCGGTCAACTATCACACCCAGTAACCGACATACTCCATTTTGCTCATAATAATGCAACATTTCCAAGGCAAACAAATCATCTGTAGATGAACCTATATCTGTATCCAAAATAACAAGTGGTTTTCCTATATAAGATTTCGTTTCATGTATGTCGTGCTTGCAAGCAGTTAAAAACAAAGAACAATACATAAAGAATAAAAACAAAAATACAATACTCCCTAAATGTTTCATCTTTCAATTTATTTTATAATATATTGTTTTACAATTATTTACTAAATTTTCACTGATACAACAATAACGATATTATAGTATTAGCAGATTCTATCTATTTTTTGCCAAATCTGATAACTATTGAAAAGATTTTGGCAAATAATATCCATTGCAGGAACAATTGAAGACAATGGATTCAAAAATGTTTGAGCCATCCCAATGGCTAAAATCGTGTTTTTTTGTCCTATCGCCTGTACACCTGCCACAATATCACCATATTTTTTCCCAATAAGTCGCCCTACCATAAATTGCAAACCACAAAATCAATTGGTTTTGTTCAGATAAATAATATCTTCGTTGCGACCGCCATCTAAAATTTTAGCAAAAGAAAGCCGATTGCGTTGTATAAACTCCCGCCATAAGGCATCAAGACAAGAGGCTTGCTCTTCGTTTAAGACAAGGCCAGAATGTCCTTTTGTCCATTCAAAATCCGGAATATATTGCTCCAACTCCTGACAGGTAAGTATAGGCAAAGCATCAGGATTTATCAAAACATCAGGACGGAAATCAACATAGAAAGTTTCACGCCCTTTGCCCGACCAATCTTCATCTAAATAAGGCTCTGATATAATGGATCCAGAACCAACTATACCCGTTTGTCCGTACATACCCACTTTCACCCAATAGAATCTATCTCCTTCGTGTATTCGGGCATAATCCCAAACCGACCAATTGTAATCAAATTCATCATATTCCAGCAAATGATGCAAATCATACAAATAATGCATCATCGAATAAGAAGAAAATGCCGGATTCCATTTAAATATGACTGTTTTCATATCCTTATCCTTGACACTAAAATATTATCTGTGCCACTATCTTCTCTTTGTTTGTAGAAATTCATTCAATTCATCAATAGAAGATGAATAGGTAAATACCTTATTCAGCTTATAATATTTATTAGGGTCGAAACAAAAATCATAAGCAAATTTAAGATATTGCAGTTTAGTGTCTTCAAAAGTAAACAACGTAGCAATTTCAACCAATTGGTCCACCGTTAGCAATTCTGCTGCGGTAGCCTGCTTTGCTATAGTCAATTTGGCATCTTCATAAGTTTCTTTTTGCACCAATTGCTTTATTTCCATAAAATCTTTGTCATTGCATGGTTTAGGAGCGGGAGCAACAACAGGAGCAGGCTCTTGTACACGAGTATGGTTAGGAGCCTGTGCTGGAATGTATCCATTCTGCCCATAGGCATTGTCCTGATAACGTTGTTGCTGTGTATTTGCGTTATATTGTGCGTCCCTCTGATAAACCATACGTCCAAAAGCATTGTCAGCCTCTCCTGCCATTTGTGCATCTTTGTCCGCCTCTCTAAAACTAATTCTATTACTTTGGGGCAAGTAGGCAACTTCAAAGCAATTCACACCCGTATGCAAGGTTATTTTTGTTTTAAATATAGTTTGTTTCCGATTGTCCATAACAATAGTTACACTATACGTACGCGGAGCAAGGTCTTTTGCTATAACAACTTCATCTGCACGTTCATTTTGCAGTTGTTTGTTTATATACACCCAAAATCGTTCATGCCCCTTTGATTGAATGGCTATTGCCGTTTGAGGCGGCTGTGCTATAGCCAACACAAAACATAATACTGATACTAAAGTTAAAATATATTTTTTCATGGCTGTTTATTGTTTATTTGTTTTGCAAAAATACAAAAAATTTCAATTTTATAGATTCTACAAACAAAATCATAAAAAATATTGCATGGCAACTTACATAAAATCAACACTTTACAAATAGACAGTCTGTAATGATTAAAAGAAGCGGAAAACGAAATGTATTTTTTTAGATTGTGAAAGTTGTTGCGGATTAGTACCTTGCTGCCCTTCCGGAACAGGAGTATTGTAGGCAGCAAAATGGGCTGTCCAATACGAAGAATCGTGATTCCCCTCTTTAAAAGTCATTGCAATAGTATTGAAAATGGGTTTTTGCTTCTTATCAATATAGCATACATACACCAATTCAGAACAATAATAAGCATTGTTATCGGCTGTATAAACATAATCGTAAGGACAACCTATATAAGAATACGCCTTTTGCACAATTCCGTTTAAATCAACATGTTTGCTTACTCTTGGTTTCAATCTTGCAACAGCTACAAGCGGTTTGCCGTTTACAAAAGCGGAATTGTTTAGAAAACTGTCAAGAGGAGTTTTTACCACACAAGGGGTGGTGGCTTCTATCACAAAAACAGTATCGTTTTCTCTGCAAACAATACCCACATGAGTATAGGTAATATTTGTTTGGTCGGTCGTAGAGGCGGCAATGGCATCACTCAAAGCAGAAGACACGTTTACTTGAAAAAGCAAATCTCCATTTTTCAACCAATGGTTTTGCCCGACAAGATGCACTCCAATAATTAACAATAAAAAAAACAGACAATATCTTTTCATACCTAAGTCATCTTTTGCAAAGATACAATTTTTTCATTGAAACTATTGTGAGAGAGAAAAGATTAAAAACTTAATCTAACTCCCATACCATTTATTCTAGGTTGTAAACTCAAACTTAACTTATTAGAACATTCCTTATTGTAAATTTGATAAGAATGATTTTTTTTCTTTTTTCCTTTAACTACAAGTGGAATACCTGGACCAAGACACCCCAGTCCAGCAACATCCAAAACCCCACCAGCAATCCAAGCCCAATCATTATCATGAGTAGCACCAACAAGATAACAAATTGAAGATAGAACTAATGCACTTCCTCCTATAGTTATCAATGTCATCCCTATATGATATTGCGAAATCCCCTTTTGATGATAACGGTAAGCAACAGGACATTCTACTGCTATAAAATTGAGATATTCTTGTTCATCCATTTCTTCTCCATTTATAAAATAAGAATTGTCTACCTTACTGATACGTTTTCCATCGGGGTCATTATTGTTTTTATCCAGAAATTCTTTATAATCACCATAATCTACATCATCGTCATCGTCTTCTTCCCTTTGTCTAACTTTTGTATCTTCCAATGAATAGTTATGATTTTCAAATAATTGAACTTCTCCATCTGTATAAATGATAGAACTAATATCCCGAATAGGTATAACAAAAGTTGGACCATCAAGGTTGGTATGTTTTTTATATTCAACCTCTTCTTTGGTAACTTTTATGATTTTTGCATCTATCTTTTTAGAGGCTTTTGTAACAATAATATCTTGAGCAGACATTAGGGTAGATAATACAAGCAAAAACAACAAGTTTATAAATCTTAAATTTATTTTCATGATTGTTATTTGTTATTTTTTATTCATTATATTTGTTTTTATCACTATTTCATGTAGTGCAAAATTATCATCTTTTTTTACCTCTTTGCATGACAATATTGTCAGGTGTCAATATTGTCGTATCTGACAACAATTCGGAATAGAAGCGAAACATATCTACCTCTAAGGCCAAACAGACAAGCATGAGTTTTTGAGTATCAATAGATGATTGTTTAAAGATTCGTTGCAAAGTACGTTCTGAAACACCTATACGCTCGGCTAACCAAGCATTTGTATGTCCTTGTTTACGCAACTCTGCACAAATGAGACTACCTATTTGTATCTGCATAGTGGTTGCTATTTACGCACTTGCTACCGATTCCTCATATATCTTTAACGGCCACAAACAAAAAAGGCGAGCAATCTCGTCTCCACACTGCGGCCGTCGAAAATACCTTAGAGAATAGACAAAATGCTCGCTTTTGATACGAGCATTTGCATTTGTCGTTCTCTAATTTTGACCTATTGAAGTTTTCGACGTTTCAGTGTGGTCGGAACAAATAGCAAACGCTATGTTATCAATTTTATATTTTTATCAAATATTGTTTTCGATAATTGTTGGTGCAAAGATACCACAAAAAGTAATATCAATAGAAAAAAGGGAAGCAACTATTGCTACAAATGTATTTTTTTTCACACCTGCACATATATGTTTTTCAACATAAGGCAGAAATTGTGCTTTAAGATATCCAAAGTTGATACAATAAACATCTTTATAGTAGCCAAAATAACAAATATCCATAAAAAATATAGTTTGTTCTGCTTAAATACTTATTCTTTACAATGTTATTCCATAAAGAATTGTTTTTGTTACTCTATTTCCCCTATGGATGAGTTCTTCTTCGGTAGGCATGTAGGCCACATAGTAACATACAATTAATTACTTCCGTGCATTTCCTCCGTTATACTTCCGTCCTCATACGACCTTGTTGAAAAATACATTTTTTACTTGTTTGCGTTGCGATGTTGTTCGGCAGACTTTTCTTGCAAGGCTCTCACTCTCCTAACGCCCCATTTCCACATTTTTATGTCAAAATACACAAACAAAACAAGAAGGACTTCTACCAGCCAATCTGCATGGGCATTTGTCATCGTATCAGAAACAAACAACAAGGTGTCGAAACTGCCGTGCAACAACATTGGAACAAAGAATGCCAAAAACAAATTTTTAAACCTACTTTGAGGTTCAAATTTGGCAAGAGCAAAATAATAACCCATCAACACTGCGAACAAAAAATGTGCAGGCACAGAAAGTATTGCCCGTATTAGGCTTGTATGTACCGCTGCAATAAAAGTTTCTGCCTGAAACACATATAAAATATTCTCCACACATGCAAACCCCAAAGACAAAAACGTTGCATAAACAATGCCATCAAAATATTCATTAAAATCCTTGCTTTTCCATACTGCCCAATAGAGAAAAATCAGTTTGCACAATTCTTCACTGCCACCGGCAACAACATAGCCATTAAAAAGTTCGACAGAAACAACATTTCCGCCATACTTCACCATTAAATATTGCTCAAGCAAAACAGCAGGCACCACCGAAAAGCAACCGAAAAGAAACGCTTTGGCAAGCATTCGTACAGGTTCTTTTTCAAACTTATCTTTACTGTAAATAAATATCGAAAGCACTATCACGGGCAATACCGCCAAACATAAAAGAATCAAATCACTTTTCATCGTACCAATTTTATTACACCATCGTCAAGGCAATCATCTTCTATCGATTTTTCCGCCAAATCTGATAACCATTGAACAGATTTTGACAAATAATATATATCGCAGGAACAATTGAAGACAACGGATTCAAAAATGTTTGAGCCATCCAAATGGCTAAAATGGTGTTTTTCTGCCCTATCGCCTG
>JAFZUH010000340.1 GCA_017618435.1 Bacteroidales bacterium
CAACAATGTTTTCAGTACTATTGTTACATGCCACCAACAAAAACAGCACTAATATGAAAGAACAAAAACGAATATTCATTTATTTGTTAATCAATGTATAAATAGTTTGTTTATCCACCCAAACTTTGTTATCGCGATGCAATTGTTCTATCCACTCCTTTTCCAAAACATCTTGATATTCAGATATAACCAAACCTTTTATTTCGGCAAGCGGTTTGGGACTTGGAGCGAGCAGATTTTGAATTTGCATGACCTCATTATTATCTTCTTTCACAAAAACATCACCTTGTTTTGCCGTGTTCCAATCACAAAGTTTATCAATGGATGGATTTTGTCCCTTCCAGTAAATGAGAGTATCCAATACACAAGTTACGCTTTTGGCATTTAATTTTTCTATGGCTTCAACAGCAGAGGCTGATTTGGCAACGCTTTTTTCCATGGCAGCCTTTGCTTTCTGCATTACTTTTTTATCCACACATTTTACATCTAAAAACTGAATGCGATTTGGGTACAAATACTTGTGTTTTACAGTTTGATAAAAATTATCCAAGCCAAGGCTGTCGGTTTCTGCCTTTTTCCACACTTTTTGTTCACTCAATTCGTATAACAATATACCTTCTTTGTATTCTTCCATCAAAGTGGCAAAAGCGGGATATTTTATTTCTAAATGCTCGTCTTCATATTGAATAACGGTTATATCTACAAAATTTTTATAAGCCAGATTCACCAAAGGCACAAGGTCTTGTTTGTCCAAATCGGTGAACGGATGTTTTTCCAAAAATGCTGCAAAATCCTGTTGTGTGTAAGTTTTACCACCCAAAACAAACATTGCTTTTTTCATATCAGACAACATTTCGGCTTTAAATGTGCCATTAAAAATGTTACTGTCCAATGCGGTATAAAAATCAGCAAGCGGATTGTTTTTATTGGTCTTAATTTCTTTAAAACCATTTTCATTTTTTACTCTTTCAATAAACGATTCCACACTCTTATTGGAACGGGAATCCCGCATTATTTTCATTTTCAACAACGACTTGGTGTCTTCATCAATGTTCACAGGATTTGTTTCCGTAAGTTTAACAATATGCCAACCGAATCTTGTTTTAAGCGGTTTTGAATATTCTCCGGCTTTCAATCCATACAATCCTGCTACAAAATCGCCTTCAAATCTTGAACAAGAAAACATTGGAATTATCTCTTCTTTGGTATTTTCGCCAAAATATTTAATTCTAACCGTGTCGAAATCCATTCCATTTAACAAATCTTGGTATATGGAATCTACTTTTAGTTTTTGGCTGTATTCATTGGCTTGTCTTTCCTTATCTGTCAAATTAACATTCCGATTAAAAGCACACATCATTTGAACGGCTTTGCATTTTCCCAATGCAGGCTTTTTGTCTTGCACAAAAATCAAATGATACCCGAATTCCGTCCTAATCGGCATTGACAAAGTCCCCACTGGCGTATTGTAAGCCCCTGTTTCAAAGGAATATATCATATCAAAAACCGTAAAATAGCCCAAATCGCCATGATTACCGTATTGTATCAATTCGCCACCGGCAGAACGTTTGTCTTTGGCGGACGGGTCATCTGAAACTTCTTGAGCAAGAGTTGCAAAATCTTCACCTTTCAGCAATCTGTCTCGAATTTGCATAATGCTTTTGTAGGCTGCCAAAGTATCTTTGGGAGAAGCATCGGGAGCCACTTTTTTTAGAATATGACTGGCTCTGATATCCCACCGTATCCGTTCCAAAACTTCATTATAAATAACCTCATTTACATCTTTATCTGTCAAATATTGGGCAGAGGCTTGTTCTCTATAGCCATTCAATTCCCGTTGAAGTCTTTCCAGCGTATCCAAACGCAAGGCTTTCGCTTCTGCATATTTCAACCTGAAATTAACAAATAAATCAATATAACTGTCTATATCTGCCTTTGTTGCTTTTGACAAATCATTGTTCTTTGTATAAGTATTTTTAAAATCCGACAAAGAAATGCTGTCTTGTCCTAATATCATAACAATTGGGTTGTTTTGTTGTGCGGACACAACGTAAGTGAAAGCAACCAACAATCCTCCAAGAATGATTTTCTGTATTTTTATACTCATAATCTGCTTTTTTTAATAATTTTCTCTGGAATAATTAGGTGCTTCACTTGTAATTGTAATATCATGAGGATGACTTTCCAACACACCTGCGTTGGTGATACGGGTAAATTTTGCACGATGCAAATCTTTTATTGTAGCCGCACCACAATATCCCATACCTGAACGCAATCCGCCAACCAATTGATAAATAACTTCTTGTACCGTACCTTTATACGGTACACGACCGGCAATACCTTCAGGCACCAATTTTTTGGCTTCTTTTACTCCGTTTTGGAAATAACGGTCTTTAGAACCGTTTTCCATTGCTTCAAGTGAACCCATACCACGATAGGCTTTAAATTTACGACCATTCAATATAATTGTTTCACCCGGAGATTCTTCTGTACCTGCCACCAAAGAACCCACCATAACACAATCACCGCCTGCAGCCAAGGCTTTGACAACGTCACCGGAATATCTCAAACCGCCATCGGCAATCATAGGCACTCCGGTACCTCTCAAGGCCATAGATACATCGTATACCGCAGACAATTGAGGCACCCCAACGCCAGCCACAACACGGGTAGTACATATCGAACCGGGTCCAATACCTACTTTTACGGCATCGGCACCAGCCTCTACCAACATACGGGCGGCCTCTCCTGTTGCAACATTGCCGACAACAATATCAACATCTGTAAACATTTTTTTGGCCTCTTTCAATTTTTCTATCACAAATTTGGAATGTCCGTGAGCTGTATCTATTACAATAGCGTCTGCACCTGCTTTTATCAGGGCTTCCATACGTTCGTAGGTATCTTCAGTTACCCCAACACCGGCAGCTACACGCAATCGACCTTTGCTGTCCTTGCATGCAATAGGTTTGTCTTTGGCTTTGGTAATATCTTTGTAGGTAATCAAACCGATTAAACGATTGTCTTTATCAACTACAGGAAGTTTTTCTATTTTATTTTCCTGCAATATTTGAGCGGCACCCACCAAATCGGTTTGCTGTGTTGTCGTAACAAGGTTTTCACTTGTCATCACTTTGTCTATTTCTTTATCCATATCGCGTTCAAAACGCAAATCACGATTGGTAACAATTCCCACAAGATGTCTTTCGGTATCCACAACAGGAATCCCGCCTATGTGATATTCATTCATCAAGGTTAAGGCATCACGCACCGTAGAACCTCTTTGGATAGTTATAGGGTCATATATCATACCGTTTTCGGCACGTTTAACAATAGCGACCTGACGAGCCTGTTCTTCGATGGTCATATTTTTATGTATCACACCAATACCGCCTTCACGTGCAATGGCAATGGCCATTTTGGCTTCAGTTACGGTATCCATAGCAGCAGTTACCATCGGAATATTCAATCTGATATTTCTCGTGAAATTGGTTGACAAATCCACATCTCGAGGCAACACCTCACTATAAGCAGGTATCAACAACACATCATCATAGGTATAACATTCACCTACAAATTTATCTTTCTCAAATTCAAATGCCATAATCTTATGTATATTTTATTTACCCTAACGGGAAGTTCGTTATATTTCGTTTTTTATAGTCTATATGAAAAATAGAATTAATTATGCAAAGATATAATTTTTAAATGAAAAACAAAAACATTTATTTTATTTTTCTATCGTTAATCGTTGTCCAACGAAAATTTTATCTGTTTTCAAATTGTTTTGTTTTTTCAAAACGGCAATGGAAATATTGTATTTCTTGGCAATATGTCCCAAAGTATCCCCGTTTCGCACCACATAGACAATAGATTTCTTTTCAGCAGATTGTTGTGTCGGTTGTTTTTCCTCAACCGCCTCTATTTTTTCAATTCTTTCTGTTTTTTCTGCAACTTCATGATGATTATGTCCCTTGCTGACAATCAATTTTTGTCCGATATAAATCATATCATTTTTCAAATTGTTCCATTTTTTGAGCATTCCTACGCTTATATGATATTTTGTTGCCAATTTTCCCAAAATATCTCCGGATTTTACAATATGATACTTGGTTTCCGAACGGTGGGTTTCCTCCGTTTGCTCTTTAGGCTCCGACTCTGCATTCATATCGACCACATCAAATATATACAAACTGTCTTCCCATTGATAAAAATCCGCTATTTTATTTTTCGGCAAAACAATGGGATAATTGCTTGGCAAACAATTTGAAGTCAAACAAGGATTTTGGGCATACAAACCAGCACTGTCTATTTGCAAATATTTTTTCAACTGCCTATAGGCAACTTTGTGAGACAGATACACCGTATCTACAAGCGGTTTTTCTGTTTGCCGCAATAAAATTTGATGATTTTTGTAAAAATTCGCAAAATAAACCGCTGCTATATAATCAGGCAAAATATCTCTATGGTAAAAATCTCTGTTTTCATACAAATACCAAATTGATGCACTTTGCAAACCAGCATTTGTTTTATTGTTTTTCAATTCAATAGGACTATTAGCATAAGCCAATAACACTTCTGCAAAATTATCAAATGTATTGGTCAGTTGCCGTAAATATTTTGCGGCGGCTATGGTAGATTTGCGAATATCGAAACGCTCATCTATACTGTCATTTACAGTCAAACCATAATGCACCGCTACCACATAGGGCAAAGCCCATATTCCGGCCTTATGAAAATATTTTGATTGGTATTTGGTGTTCATATCACTGATAGCCATAGTAATATATGCAAAATCCTTATCCACGCCATATTCAGTCAAAACAGAATCAAAAAAAGAACGACAGGCTTCAAAAACAGACAAACTTTCCGATAATGTTTGCTGTTTAAGTTTTTGATTGATTTTCGGAGTTACAACACTATGGTAACTTATTTTTGAAGACACAGACAAATGATTGTAGCGTTGAATATACAAACTATCATTAGTTTGGGCCATAAGTGAGCCTATAAAAACAAAGAAAATACATCCAACGATGTATTTTTCTTTTTTATGTATTCTCTTATGCATCATCCCATCAACCCCCGACCTTGTTTGTGTATTTTGTTGTTGTTTTTAAGATCCAAAAGAATCTTATCCAACAAGCCATTGATAAACAAGCGGCTTTTGGGTGTACTATAATATTTCGATATTTCTATATATTCATTTAATGTTACGCGCAAAGGAATAGTGGGAAAATTGCAAAATTCACAAATTGCCATTTTCAACAAAATGAAATCTATGGTTGCAATTCTGTCTTGTTCCCAATTTTGAATCTTATCGGCAATCAGTTTTTCATATTCTTTTTCATGGTCAATAGTCAAATTAAACAAATCCACAAGAAATTGTTTGTCTTCCGATACACCTTCCTGATTCAACTTAAACAATGAAGGCAATGCCTTGCTGTCCTTTTGTTTTTCTGTCCATGTTTTCAAGGTGCCGTGCAAAAGAATTACAACATAATTGTAATCATGATACCAATTTAAATGTTGTTCTCCGAAATATTGCATTAGCAACTCATTGTCAAGCACAAAATCTTTTATTACATCTAACACAAATTGCTTGTCTTGTTCAAAACTATCAGTTTCCGACTGCATATAGGCCACAAACAACGGGTGATTGGACAATTGGTCGTAAACTTTGCGGACAAAAAGCAGATTAACATCATTGTGCCACGACAGATTTCTGTTTTTCATCTGCGTTTGCAAATCTGTATTTTGGGATATTTTTTTTATAAATCTATTGTCTATAAATTTCAAATTCGGCTTTAAATCTTTTTCAGTGGGCAAATATTTCTGTTTTTTCACATCAATAATTTGTTCTGCCGTAAATGTTAAAGCCTCAAAAACAGACATCAATAACAAAAACAAATCATACATATCAGTGAAAACCCGCACAAGCGACTTTTCCACATCTTTTTTTTGTTCTTTACCTGATATTGTATGCATATACAAAGCCTGCATGACTTTGATACGGATTAAATTTCTGCTAACCATAACTTTATTTTCTTATCAATGTGTCTTCGTTTAAATTTGTGCAAAAGTATAAAAAAAAAGTATGCAAAACGTTTTTTATTGTGTTTATCATTGTCTTTCTATCAATATCAAGCCAAGATGTATCATATAAAGCCCTATCCCACACTTCCTTCTATGCTGATAGACAACAATTTTTGTGCTTCCACAGCAAATTCCATAGGCAAACGGTTTAGAATATCTTTCGCATAGCCATTGACTATCAAACCAATAGCACTTTCCATACCTATACCTCTCTGCTGACAATAGAACAATTGGTCTTCTGATATTTTAGAAGTTGAAGCCTCATGTTCCAAAATTGCAGTTTTATTTTTACAATCAATATAAGGAAATGTATGTGCTCCGCAATTGGAACCCAACAACAAGGAATCGCATTGAGAGTAATTGCGGGCATTGTCGGCATTGGGGACAATTTTTACCAAACCGCGATAACTGTTTTGGCTTCTTCCGGCTGAAATACCCTTGGAAATAATTGTACTTCTTGTATTTTTGCCCAAATGTATCATTTTTGTACCTGTATCGGCCTGCTGATAATTGTTTGTTACAGCCACAGAATAAAATTCTCCGACAGAATTGTCTCCCTTAAGCACACAACTTGGATATTTCCACGTTATTGCCGAGCCTGTTTCCACTTGTGTCCACGATATTTTAGAGTTTTCCCCTTGGCATAGTCCGCGTTTGGTGACCAAATTATATACACCGCCCTTGCCCTCTTTATCACCCGGATACCAATTTTGTACAGTCGAATATTTCACTTGGGCATCTTTCATGGCTATAATTTCTACGATTGCAGCATGTAACTGGTTTTCATCACGTTGTGGAGCCGTACAACCTTCCATATAACTTACAGAAGCCCCTTCTTCCGCCACTATCAACGTCCGTTCAAATTGCCCCGTATTGGCTGCATTGATACGGAAATAGGTAGATAAATCCATGGGGCATTGCACACCTTTGGGGATATAACAGAAACTGCCGTCTGAAAACACAGCGGAATTTAATGCCGCATAAAAATTATCAGTTGGCGGCACCACTGTTCCCAAATATTTTTTCACCAAATCAGGATAACGTTTTACCGCTTCGCCAAACGAACAAAAAATAATACCTTGTTTTTCCAATGTGGATTGAAATGTAGTTTTTACTGATGAGGAATCCAAAACGGCATCTACAGCAACATTGCTCAAACGTTTTTGTTCGTCTAACGATATGCCCAAACGGTTGAACATATCCACCAAATTAGGATCCACTTCATCTAAACTTTGCAATTGCTTTTTCTTTTTGGGGATAGCAAAATAAATAATATCCTGAAAATTTATTTTAGGAATATTCAAATGACCCCATTGGGGTTCTTCCATTGTTTGCCATTTTTCAAAAGCATGCAACCGGAATTGCAACAACCATTCCGGCTCTTGTTTATACGCAGAAATCTTACGAATAACCGCTTCGTTTAAACCTTTGGGGAAATATTCTGTTTCAATATCCGAGACAAAACCATATTCATATTCTTTATTGGCAATGCCATCTATGATTTGTTCATTATCTTTAGCCATAAATTTATAAAGACAGCGTATTGGTTAAATATATTTATCTCCTTTTTGCAATTGTATATCGTTTACAAACTGTCGTATTTGTTGCTCATCTTGTTTTTTGCATATCAGCAGACAATTGTTGCTTTCAGAAACGATATAATCATCTAAACCTTGCATTACAAGCACTTTTCCTTTCGGTATATTAACAACACAATTCTTTGATTCATAAGCGAAAACATCTTCAGGAAGATTTATTGCATTATTGTTTTCGTCTTTTTTGAGTTCTTCAAACAATGAACCCCACGTTCCCAAATCTGACCAACCGAAATCGGAAGCCAAAACATGTACGTTTTCAGCCTTTTCCATAACGCCATAATCAATTGAGATAGCCGTACAACGTTCATATACTTGATAAATGGCATCTTTTTCGGCAGGAGTGTCTATCTTGGACTCCGCTTGCAAAAACAATTCATGTATTTCAGGCAAATAGGTTTGAAAAGCCTGCTCTATAATGGGCAATTGCCAAACAAAAATACCGGCATTCCACAAGAAATCGCCACTTTCCAAAAATTGTTTGGCCAATTCCAATTCCGGTTTTTCAGTAAAAAGTTTCACCTTGGAAATACGTTGTTCAGGAGCATATATCATCTTTTCGTCATATTGAATATATCCATATCCTGTATCAGGGCGTGTGGGTTTTATGCCAAGTGTCAACAGCCACGGATTGTTTGCCGTACAAGACAAGGCTGCCTGAATATGCTCTATAAAAGACTTTTCATCTAAAATAATATGATCCGAGGGAGCCACAATAATATTTGCTTGGGGATTGCGTTTTTTTATTTTTGCATTCGCGTAGGCAATACATGGAGCGGTATTTCTTCGCATGGGTTCCAATACAATCTGGGAATCGGACAATTCGGGCAATTGTTCTTTCACCAAATCAAAATAAATATCATTGGTTACCACATAAATATTTTCTGTTGGACATACGGCACGGAAACGCTCAAATGTCATTTGAATAAGACTTTTGCCAACACCTAAAATATCTATAAACTGTTTGGGATAGGCTGTTCTGCTCAATGGCCAAAATCTTGCACCTATTCCACCGGCCATAATTACACAATAATTATTGTTCATTGCATCAGGTAATAATAATTTATATGATTGTAAATATTATAAAACGTTATTTTTACAAATTTAGTATTGAATTTATATTTTTGTACACAAAAAATTGCACAATCTCCCAATAATTCTAAATACAATCCTATTACACACTTATAAAAAAGGCTCTTTCGTCACCATTGAACTACTAAAGCCTTTTTTTATTTGAAAAAATTGATTTGTCGTTGATTTTTCAACGAGCAGGTCTATACCCATGTTCTTCCTTAATATATAAGACCAAGCTATAGGGCAAGGCGAAAGCCTACGTAATCGTAACGGTCGTCTGGAGTGTAGTTGCTACGGAACGAAACACGACAGTAACTCGCAAAAGTGGACCGACCGCCACCGCGGTTCACGCGGCAAGAGCCCGTAGAAGGTCCTATTGGATTGCTCGCTCCTGCACTCTCGGTATAATAAGTTGCTCCATACCAATCACTGCACCATTCCCATACATTGCCTGTCATATCATACAAGCCCAACTCATTGGCTGTCTTCTGCATGACTATATGGTTGGTATTATTGCTATTATCTTTATACCACGCAACTTCGTCCAATGCATTGCCTCCGGAATAAGTATAGCCTTTGCTCTTGTTGCCACCTCTGGCTGCATACTCCCATTCCGCCTCAGTCAGCAATCGAAACTTCAAGCCTGTCTTGGCATTCAACTTTTGAATAAAAGTTTGGCAGTCGTTCCAAGTAATATTATAAGCAGGATATTTGTCTCCCTTACCCTTTTCCGCTGTCCAACCTCCATTTTCAGTCGGGGTACTCCCCATAACCGCCTGCCACAACTCCTGCGTAACCTCATATTTGCAGATATAAAAATCGCTCAAAGTTACACTATGCCGCGGTTTTTCATTTTCGCCTGCATCAGCATCGCCACTTGTGGCTCCCATTTGGAATGTACCTCCCTGCACCTTTACCATATCATTGGCTAATGCGTCAATACAAGCAATACCCGTATGTATATCCAAGCCTGTCGGTGTTTCACCGCCGCCACCGCCACTTTCTTGGGCAAAAGTCGCTATATAGGTTTCATTCGCATTCACCGTAATACTACGCGGATTGTCGGTATTGTTGTCTTGCCATGACACAAACTTGTAACCGCCTTTGGCTACCGCTGCTATGCTCACTGTTGAACCTTTAGCGTATGTACCGCTTCCCGTAACACTGCCCCACACTTCGTTGTTACTTTGTACCGTAATAGTAAACTCTTTCTTACAAGCCGTAAACAACATTAGACTTGCCACAATTAAGAATAGATAAAATCGTTTCATCTTTATTGTTTTTTACATTAATATCTTGCAAAGATAACACTTTTTGATGTTACACTTCACATTTTTTACTTCACCTCTTTCACCAAACGGACAGATTTTGCCCAATAACGGTCTGTTGCTGGTCCCGAAAAACTAAACGCACTCGAAGTAAAATACATATAACAAGCATATTCATCTGATGACTCCACCGATGTAGCAGACCAATAGTAGCCTACACTCCCCACATAAGATACAGTTCTTTCTCTACGGTAACCTGCCGCTGGCAAAAATACGGCACCCGCATCTTCCATTTTTTGCCAATTGTCGGCACTGATATTATTAGATGTATAATCTGCCGAATAGGTATCGGTACTTGTTAATGTATAGGTAGATTTCGACCATTGGTCAGGAAGAAAAATCAAGCCCTTAACACCATTTACAATAGCCTTGGCGTAATGTATGCCAGAAGCGGTAACACGGGTATAAGTCAAATATTTCCATTCATCATACGAGAGTGTTCGCCATGTACCCGGTTCGTCAGTTGTATTGGTCTTAGGATTGTAAATGGCATTGTAAACACCCCAGTCATAGTTGGTGGCGGTTATATCTTGGTCCCCGTTGCCGTAAGCAGTATTGTCAGGAGTAGTCATATACGGATATTTATTGCTGTATCCGCTTGTAGCCCAACCGAACAAATCTATCCAACCGCTATACTCAGAAGATATGTTTGTATTGTCCACCCCAATGGTATCCCACTGATTGGGAGCAAATCGCCATGTGCCAGCCCCTATACCGCCACCTGCTACAGCATGAACGCTTGCCCTACTACCCCCATTTTTGGCACTCCACTGCAAATTGCCGGGAGAAAATACAACTTTTGTATTTCCCGATACAGAAAAACAAGGAGCAACAACTGGTGTTTCTGGCTGTGCATTTTCATTGGAATCTTTCTTTTCTTCTTTTTTGCAGGCTACACACAAGAATAGCCCTGCCATTAAAAATACGATTGTTTTTTTCATCTTTATCATATTATTGTTTGATATGTTGCAAAAATAACATTTTTTATGCTAAATCAACACGAAAAAACAAAATATTGTTTTAGATTAAAAAATTGTACTTTTGCACAAATAAAAAAACAGCAAACAACAATGAACAACAATCCTTTTTTTCGGGAATGGACAAGTCCCTATCAGTTACCGCCATTCGAAGATATTAAATTGGAACATTATTTGCCTGCCTTTGAAGCCGGCATGGAACAACATATGGCAGAAATCAATGCCATTATCAACAATACAGCCAAGCCCACCTTTGAAAATACCATTGCCGCTTTGGACGACAGCGGGGATTTGCTGGACAAAGTTTCTTTGATATTTTTCAATATTTTGGAAACAAATGCTTCTGAAAAAATGCAAGAAATCGCTGAAATTGTTTCCGAAAAATTGAGTACCCATAGCGACAATATCAGTCTCAATGCCGATTTGTTCCGCAGAATAAAATACGTTTACTTTCAACACGAAGACCTGAATGAAGAACAAAGTCGTCTTTTGGAAAGAACATACAAAGACTTTGTACGCAACGGTGCCAATCTGGACACAAAAAATCAGCAGAGATTCAGGGAAATAAACAAAACCATCGCCAAACTCACCCTCCTATTCAACAACAATGTTTTGTCGGCGACAAATGCCTATCAATTAATCATTTCCAACCCAAAAGATTTGGCAGGTTTGCCCGAACAAGTGGTTGCCGCCGCAAAAAACGAAGGCAACAATAAAACGCAAACAAAAGGCAAATGGGTATTCTCCCTACAAAACCCAAGTCTATTGCCGTTTTTGCAATATGCCGACAATCGTCACCTTCGCAAAGAGATATGGCAAGCCTATATGACCCGCTGCAATGGAGGAAAATTTGACAACAATCATATTATCAACGAATTGGTCAATCTCCGCATAGAGAGAGCCAAAATGTTGGGTTTTGATAGTCATGCGGATTTTGTATTGGCCGAAAATATGGCCCAAACACCTCAAGCCGCCTACGATTTGCTCTTAAAAATATGGGAGCCCGCTCTGAAAAAAGCAAAAGATGAATTAAACTCTTATCAACAAAAAGCCCCAACAGAAAAAATCCAAGCGTGGGATTGGCGTTATTATGCCGAAAAAATCCGACAAGAACAATATGATATTGATGAAAATGAAATCAGAAACTATTTTCAATTGGAAAATGTCAGGGACGGCATATTTTTGCTCGCCAACAAATTATACGGACTTTCGTTTCATCTAAACAAAAACCTCCCCACTTACGATCCATCTGCCGAAGTATATGAAGTTGTTGAAAACAATAATGTCATCGGCATTTTGTACATGGATTTCCATGTCCGCCCAAGCAAAGGCAGCGGGGCTTGGATGACAGAATTTCGCGGGCAGCATCGCAAGACCAATGGAGAAAACATCATTCCAGTCATTTCGGTCGTATGCAATTTTTCCCTACCGACTGACACAAAACCAACTCTATTGAACCTTGACGAAGTGCAGACACTTTTCCACGAATGCGGACACGCTTTGCATGGTCTGTTGAGCAAATGCCGATACAAATCCATGGCAGGCACAAATGTAGCCAGAGATTTTGTTGAATTACCCTCCCAAATTATGGAAAATTGGGCAACAGAACCCCAAATGCTGCAACTCTATGCCAAACATTGGCAAACAAACAAGCCTATTGACGAACAACTTATTGAAAAAATAAAAAAAAGCCTCACCTTCGGGCAAGGTTTTGCCAATACCGAATTAATCGCCGCTTCTTTGCTTGACATGGATTACCATACGTTAAAACAGCAACAGGAAATTGACCCGAATACATTTGAAGAACAAAGTATGAAAAAATACAAACTCATA
Organism: Bacteroidales bacterium; assembly: GCA_017618435.1. GTDB lineage: Bacteria > Bacteroidota > Bacteroidia > Bacteroidales > WCHB1-69 > UBA1205. The sequence continues at coordinate 12,901 of JAFZUH010000340.1, forward strand.
CCCGAAATATTGCCCCGATACAAAAGCCAATATTTCAAGCATATCTTCACCTCGGCAATGGGCTATTCTGCCGGTTATTATGGGTACACTTGGGCAGCAGTATTGGATGCAGACGGTTTTGAAACCTTTAAATCCAAAGGCATATTCGACCAAGAAACAGCCAAGGCATTCAGAACAAATATTTTGGAAAAAGGCAATTCCGTGGATCCTTCTTCTGCCTACCTTGCCTTTTGCGGACACAAACCCAATTGCACTCCTTTATTAAAAAACAGAGGATTGTTGTAGAATTATTTTATTGAATACAAATATTTTACAAAAACAAATACTAAAATTAACAAATTTTCGTTTTATCAGTAAAACATTTTGGCATATAATTTGCAATTTAAAATAAAAAACAAACATCATGAAACGTCAGATTTTTTTGTTGAGTATTTTTTGCCTGATTGCAAATATAGGCTTTAGCCAATATGGATACATGCACAAAGCCATTGTTTTTGAAGGTGATACGTTGGCTACATATAACTGCAAACCCATTATTATTGTCGGTTTTAGGGGAAAAGGTTCCAAAAAAGACCAAAACCGCTACAACAAATTGGTTCGCAATGTTACCAAAGTATATCCCTATGCACGCCTTGCCGCTGTAAAATTGAAGGAATATGACAACATGCTGGCTCTTATTTCTAAAAAAAGCGATAGAGATATTGCCATGAAAAGTGTTGAAAAACAACTTCGTAAAGAATATGCCAAGGAAATAGAAAACCTTACTTTTTCGCAAGGACTTATACTTATCAAACTCATAGACAGGGAAACTGGAAAAACCTCTTATACCATCGTTGATGATTTAAGAGGAAAAATGCGTGCCTTTTGCTATCAGGCCTTGGCAAGGCTATTCAAATACGACCTGAAAACACAATACGACCCCAAGGGGAAAGACAAAGATATTGAACAAATTGTCTTAATGATAGAAGATTGCAACCAAGGTTGATGAATTTTCGGGGAAAAGAAAATGCAAAGCATTATTTTTTCACTTTTTCTATCATCATAATCCCGTCACGGAATGGCAATATCATATTTTTCACGCGTTTGTCCTGCTGTATATAGTCGTTGAATTGGCGTAAAGCAATGGTGTCCCTATCGTGGTCTTGCGTGGCATCAACCACCTTTTTGCTCCACAAAACATTGTCCGCCAATATAACACCATTTTCTGAAAGCCTGTCTATCAACAAATTGTAATAATTGAGATAATTGATTTTGTCAGCATCGATAAAAATCAAATCCCACGTTTGGTCGAGTGACGGAACAATATCCATGGCATTGCCGAACAATACTTTTATTTTATCCGTCAAACCTGCTTCATGTATATATTTTCGGATAATGTTTTCCAACTCTATTTTCTTTTCAATGGTAAACAGCATGCCGTCATCTGCCAAACCTTGAGCCAAACAAATGGCGGAATAGCCTGTATAAGTCCCCAATTCCAAAATTCTTTTGGGGTGACACAAGCGGCTTATCATTTCCAAGAATGTTCCTTGATTTTTACAGGACAACATTCTGGGCTGCATTACTTTGAGGTTGGTTTCCCTATACAAACGATACAAGACATCGGATTCTTCGGAGGTATGAGCCTCGCAATAATCCTGAATTTCTCTCTCTATCAGATCAAAAGTTTCATCCATTCTTATTCATCTAAATGGAGAGTATGTCCCATTTTGTCTTGTTTGGTTTTCAAATATTTCAAATTATTATCATTAGGTTTAATAATAATCGGTGTTGTTTTGGCTATTTTGATACCATGACCAATCAATCCGGCACGTTTGGTCGGATTATTGGTAATGAGATTGATATTTGTTGCTTTCAAATCTTTTAATATCTGAGCACCGATACCATAGTCGCGTTCATCGGCTCTAAATCCCAACTCCAAATTTGCCTCTACGGTATCACGGCCAAGTTCCTGCAAATGATAGGCTTTGAGTTTGTTCACCAAACCGATGCCCCTGCCTTCCTGACTCATATACAGAACAAGACCTTTGCCTTCCTTGTCAATCATTTCCATAGCCTTATGCAATTGTTCTCCGCAATCGCATTTGCAAGAGCCGAAAATATCACCCGTTGCACAAGAAGAATGGACACGGACAAAAATTTCTTCATCTTCTTGCCATTCGCCCTTTTTCAAAGCCAAATGGGTATTTCCGTTATTCAATTGTGTATAGGCAATCAATTTGAAATTGCCCCATTGGGTAGGCAGATTCACCTCTTCTTCCTTACGTATAAGTGTTTCCGTTTGCACTCTATATGCAATCAAATCGGCAATGGAAATAATTTTAAGATTAAAATTTCGGGCTACTTCCATCAATTGAGGCAAGCGTGCCATAGTACCATCAGGATTGATAATTTCAATCAAAGCCCCCACTGGATTCAAGCCTGCCAAACGAGCCAAATCTACCGTTGCTTCGGTATGACCGGCACGTACCAACACGCCACCGTCTTTGGCACGCAAAGGATTGACATGACCGGGACGGCCAAAATCTTCCGCCCTACTGCTATCATCGGCCAAGGCTTTGATTGTCATTGCCCTGTCATACATAGAAACACCTGTTGTACAACCATGTCCCAACAAATCCACCGTAACAGTAAATGGAGTACCCAATAGAGAAGTATTATTATTGACCTGCATATCGAGGTTCAAATCGCGGCAACGTTTTTCTGTCATCGGCACACATAAGACCCCCCGCCCGTATTGAAGCATAAAATTGACTTTTTCGGGCGTAATTTTTTCTGCGGCCATAATAAAATCGCCTTCATTTTCTCTGTCTTCGTCATCTACGACAATAACAAACTCCCCATTTTTAAAAGCGTCTATCGCTTCTTCTATTGTATTCAGTTTAAATTGTTCTGCCATGTCTATTGTTCTATATCTTCAAGTTGTATAGTTATTCCGCCAATATTTGTCTGTATACTTTCGGCAAAATCATATTGAGTCTGCAAATAGTTTAAAAATTGGTCTTTACTGATAATAAAGTAATTGCGTTTTTTTTGTTTGTCAGTAGTAATCATTTTGTAATCAACATTTAACTTCTTGGCATTCAATTCAATAGGCATCAAATACAAACCTTTGCATTGAAAAGAAACCTCCAACGATGTATCTGACTGAAAAACAATGTTTTTTGTCTCCGGTAAATTACTGAAGCACAAATCAAAATTATAGGTTTGCGTATAAGTTTTGGATAATTTTACAGCAAACCACGCAAAAAAAGACAACAACAAACAAACCAAAAACAAACCATATCGTTTATTGCCGATTTTACTTGCCATAGCCGGAATTTTATTTTGCTTGTTGTGCAATATCTTCTACAGATTGGGCAACTGCTGATTTTTCTATTTTTATTCTGCTGCCTTCTGATTCTATTACAAAAGTTGTATCATTAATTTCAACTATTTTACCATGAACACCACCGATGGTAACAATTTTATCACCCTTTTGCAATGATTCTCTAAAACGTTGTGCTTCTTTATTTTTCTTTTGTTGCGGACGAATCATAAAAAAGTAAAAAATTACAATCATCAATACGATGAAAATAATCATTGACACCGGACTGCCTGACGGTTGTCCTTGAGCATTACCGCTTGCAAAAAGCAACATATTCATTAAATTCATATCTGTTTTATTTATTTATTTGTTAAAAATTATTTATTTACAATAGCCGTAAAAGAAAGTTTGGTTTCTGAGGGATAAGTGTTGGCTTGTACCACCACTCCGCTCTTAACCATTCCATTTTTTGTTTCTGTGTTAAAATTTATACTTACCGTTCCACTTTGTCCGGGTGGAATTGGCGTTTGGGTAAATTGTGCGACAGTGCAACCACACGATGGAATAACTCCGCTTATAATCAATGTAGCATTGCCTGTATTTTTGAATTTATAGGTAAAACTAACCTTTTCACCTTGCATAAGCGTTCCAAAATCATGAGACGTTTGCTCAAAAGTAATTTTAGGCATTTTGCCCTGCTTTTGGGTACTATCTGCCGATACGGGAATATTAACCACCGAAGAATCTATTTTTTCATTATTGGCAGCATTGCACGCACAAAAAACAATGGCACTGCCAATTATAATTATTTGATATATATACCGATATAATTTCATTGTAAAAACATAAATTAATAAGCAAAGATATATAAAAAAATCAAGAATTTATACAGATTCCAAAAATATTTATCGAAACAAACAAAAAGACATGACTTCAAGCAAATATCAGGTACCGGTTTCGTGCTATCATTATATATATTTTTAGACGTATTTTTCACGATAGAATCAAACCGATGGCATTATAAATACCCGCCATGAACCTTCGGTTGTTCCACGTTCAATATAATGCTTGTTTATCAATTGATTTACAAGTTTTTTTACCGCAGACATATTGATACCTAACTTTTGTTGCATATCTGTAAGGGTAAGAATAGGTTCGGACATCATTAGTGTCAGCAATTTTGCATGATTGGGCGATCGGAAAACTATCTGTTCTCCATCGTACCACCAAAGATTTTCGGAATGTTTTGTTAAAAACTGAACATTGTTGTAAATTTCGTGGGCAAATAGTTTCTTGCAATACTGCACGAATGGTGTTATATCTTTCAACGAAGCTTTTGCTCCTTTTCCGGGTGAAGTACCCGCCATTAAGTCAGAAGCGTGCAGGGCTTCAAGGTATTCGGTTTTCAACCGGCTGCGTATAACTACCATTGGCAGATTGTGACGATATAGAATATAATTCATCATCAGTCTGGCTATACGTCCGTTGCCGTCCTCAAAAGGGTGTATGCGTATGTACCGATAATGGAACAATATAGCCAATTCCACAGGGTGGAGTTTGCCTTTTTGCTCCTCTTCATTGTACCAATCCACAAGGTCGGTCATCAAAGACGGAGTCTCTTCGGGCGATGCGTATTCAAAACGGTCTCCATAGCGGGTGATGACACTATTGGGACGAGTTTTGTATTGTCCTGCATGTACGGTGTAGCTAGTCTGTACACCTCCGGGAAGATTGCGGTAAACGGTATAATCTTCCCGAAGAAGTGTTTTATTCAAAGTGCGTATAAAATTCTGTGTAAGAGGAATATTACAGGAATTTGCCTCCTCGCTTGTCATACGCAGGGCAACATTGCTGGCAGTCATATCCTGCACGTCCTTTACATCGGCTTCTCCGATTACTTTCCCGAACAAGAGCAAAATTTCTGTCTGTCCGTAGGTGAGCGTATTGCCCTCAATATGATTGCTGTTGTAATTGAAATCAATGATAAACCTGCGGTTTAAACGATTTCTGTCATCTACCGACAAAGGCTGTAATCGCTTCCAAGCATCTATGGCTTTCTCTATAGTAAGATATTTCAACATAATATCAATTTTTTTTGTTAATTTAGTTAAAAAGGTGGCTATACAGCCACTTTTTAGGCTACAAAAGTACATTTTTTTTCTTACAAAAATTATTTTTTTTGCAAATAATAGTTTTTCTCTACTTTTTTATTACTTTTGCATGGTTGTTCGCTCCGAAGCCCGAACGGGCGGAAGGCGGGCGGCAGACATAGAAAAAGGCGTTGAGTCAACGTCTTATCTGCGGCTAACCGAATCTCGCAAATTCAAATCTACCGCACGGTAAGGCAATGGTCAATGTCCATGGACGTGTATATTCCACATATACATATAGCGTGGGCTTCGGCATTGCTTATCCTCGGTAGATGGGCAATGCGAGAGCCTTGGTTAGCGGGGTGAGTGATGAATTCAGATTCCCACGCGTTTTTTTATGGGCTTTAAAGAATGTATTGTAATTTGCGGGAAAGGGAATTACCGTTGCATTTATTAAATGGGAAACAAGCGAATAGAATACATTATTGACGAAATTCTAGATCAGTACATCTTTGCAGACAATACAAAACGTCCGTGGATAATTGGTTTCAGCGGAGGTAAGGATTCTACTGTAATGTTGCAATTAGTGTGGAAAGCATTGGAAAAAGCGAAACATTTCCATGGTTTTGTGGCAAGGGATGTATATGTTGTTAGCAACGATACAATGATAGAGAATCCTATAATTGCAGATTATGTAAGTAAGGTCTTGAATAAAATAGAACAAGCTGCAGTCGAACAAGATATGCCAATCCGTGTAATTAGAACAATTCCACGATTGGAAGATTCCTTGTGGGTAAATATGATAGGGAAAGGATATCCCGCTCCTAATAATGCGTTTCGATGGTGCACTGAAAGGCTGAAAATAAAACCAACAGCACGTTTCATTACAGAAAAAGTTGATGCTTTTGGTGAAGCAATTATACTGATAGGCACTCGATATTCAGAAAGTGCAAATAGAGCACGAACAATGAATAAACACGCCATAAAAGGGAAACGGCTAACAAAACACCCGACACAACTTAATACATGGATGTATGCTCCTATTCGTCATCTAATGTTGGAAGAAATATGGTATGTTATTAACTCTATGCCATCTCCTTGGGGTGCAAATAATAAAGAATTATTCCAAATTTATGCAAATGCGAGTGCTGATGATTATGAATGTCCTGTTGTGGTTACCGATACTTCACATACTTCATGCGGTCAAAGCCGATTTGGTTGCTGGTTATGCACTGTTGTTAAAGAAGACAAATCTATGGCAGCATTGATTAATAATGGTTTTGAGTGGCAGAAACCTTTGCTCGCATATAGAGATTGGATAGTTGCAGAACGAAACAACATTAATAATCGTATGACAACTAGAAGAAACGGAACAAAAGCAATAAATGACATGGGCAGTTATACCCCTGCATACAGAGCTTTGATGTTAGAGAAACTGATGGAAACACAGAAAGAGATTCAAAAAAAACATCCCTCTACACAATTAATTACAAACCAAGAACTAATTGCAATACAAACCATTTGGTATCGCGACTTTATATTCGATTATAAAGTTTCAGAAATATATCATAAGATTTATAAAACCGATTTCAATATGAAAGAAAGTAACGAGAAAATACAAAAGGAATCTGACATGCTGAAAGATGCATGCGAAAAAAATCCCACAAACTACGATTTGATACAAGAATTATTAACTCTTCAAAAAAGCAAATCGCTATTAAATCGCAAAAGAGGATTAAAAACCGACATAGAAACACGTATAGAAAACTATATAAACAAAGAAAAAAATGCTGATTAAAAAAATAACTCTCAACAACTTCCGAATATATAAAGGAAAAAATACGATTAATCTTTTGCCTAAGGATGGCAAAAATGTAATTGTTATAAGTGGTAAGAATGGCTTTGGCAAAACGACATTTCTAATGTCATTAGTATGGTGCTTATATGGTCGCCAAATGGAAAATGTTGATGAAATGTACAAAAAAGTAATCGAAGAAAGTGGCGGCTACCCAAAGTATATTACTAAAACATTGAATAATCAAGCAAGAATTGAAAACGAAACGAAATTTTCTGTTTCGGTAGTTTTTCAAGATGTCAAGATTCCAGAAATATCTTGTAACGAAGTTCGTATTACACGAACATACGATGACATTACAAGCACCGATAAAGTAGAAGTGCTTATTGATGGTTATCCAAATGAATTGATTCGAGAATTAACGACGGAAGGAAAGCAAGACGGAGAAGAAATCTTTATTCGCGATTTTATATTGCCTATTGAAGTTGCAAAGTTCTTCTTCTTTGATGCAGAAAAAATTGTTTCTATTGCAGAAAACAATTCCATAGAGCAGCGCAAACTATTGAGCAAAGCATATACAGAAGTTTTAGGCATCAAAAAATATGAAGATTTAAAAGATCAACTAGAGAGTCTCCAAGATGATTATAGAAAAAAATCTGCGACAAAGGAAGAACAAAAAGAATTCAATCAAATCGAAACTGATATTAAAAACAAACTAATCGAAATAGATAAACGCGAGGAAAAAATCTTAAAATTGCAAGAAGAAAAGGTTGATAAAAAAGGACAATCCGATGAAATACAAGTTCGTCTAATTCAAGATGGTAGCACTATTACTCCCGAACAACTTACAAAACTACAATCGGAAGAAGATGAACAAAAAGAAAAAATTAAAGAGTTACAAACAAAACTTAAAGAATTGTTTGATTTGATTCCATTTGGTTTGTCTGGAGAGATATTGAACGATGTATATAGTCAAGCGAAAACAGAAAAATCTATCATTGATAACAAATTCAAACAAGAAGATGTAGAAGCTAAAACTAAATTAATTTTGGATGACATTGAACTAGAAAAGAAAAGTATAAAAGGAGTTATTCCAACAGATGCTCGCGATTTCTATGAAAACCAAATAAAAAAATTGATAAAGAAATACTTCTTTTCTGATGTCGCCGATGTTCCTTTTGACTTCAAAACTCTGCACGAATTCTCTGACACACAAATAAATGAAATGGGAACTTTAATTGGAAATTTGAAAGGCAGTTTCAGTAAAGATTTCAACAAGATAACCGATTCATACCAGAAAGCAAAAAATGACATTGATAAAATCCATCGTAACATTAAGAAAGCAGAAAAAGACGCAGATGATGAATATACTGCAAACCTCCGACAGCAAAAATCAAAATTTGACAATAGAATATCTGCAATAGAACAAGAAATAGGTGTGCTTAACGATGAAATAAGACGTATTGGAGATGAAATAACTGCCGCAAAGAAAAACCAAGAAAAACTTAGACAAAAATTAGATGATTCTAGAATTTATACGGCAAAAGACAAAAAGACCGCCGAAATAGTCTCAGTATTAAAAGATTTTATAAACAAATATAGGAATGAGACCAAAGAAAAATTGTCGGAAAATATTTTGAACGAGTTGAATGCTTTGATGCATAAAAGAGGTTTCATAAAAAAGGTTTTAGTAAATATAAACCAAGAAGGTAACGATGTGGATATAAATCTATTGGATGCAAATGGGCAGAAAATAGATAAAAGTAGCTTGTCAAAAGGAGAAAGCCAAATGTACGCTTCCGCACTTCTGAAATCATTAGTTGATGAATCCGACATTGATTTCCCTGTGTTTATAGATAGTCCTATGCAGAAGTTTGACAAGGAACATGCCGAAAATGTCATTAAAGAGTTTTATCCAAATGTTTCCAAACAAGTAATTCTATTCCCATTAATCCACAAAGAATTGACTGAATCGGAATATGAATTGCTAAAACCCAATGTAAGCAGAACATACATTATTGACAATATTAAAAATTACCAGTCTCAATTTGTTGAGTTTGAACCAGATAATTTAATTAAAGAATACAATAAGTTATATGCAACAGATTAATATAAAGACATCAGAAGCAAATAAAGAGGTAGTTCGTCGTTTAACCGCTAAACTTCCTTTAGGAACAAGCGAAAATGTTATTGCAAGAATTGCATTAGCCTATTCTTTGGGAAGTGGCAAAAAATTCTCATCGTCAGAATTTAATATATACGATTCAAAAGGAAAGGAATACAAAGACCATATACTTTTTGACCCTAAATATCGGGATTTATACATCGCACTAATATGCCAACATTATGGCATTTACAAAACCGATGATAACATTCCCAAATATGTAAAATTACATATAGACCATGGCCTTGACTTGATGGATAAGTTATTTAGCAATAACAACAATTACACTATTATTGACTTCTTGATTGACAATTTGGAAAATGGAATTGCTCATTTGGAAGAAGCATCGGCATTTGGTTCTGTTAAAAATATCAGCCAAAGTGTTGAGAAAACAACATTTAGCGAACCTATTAGAATTGCAATAGGAAACAAATTGAATTCGGATGAGGAAATTGTATTAGGATTTAATAATACTGAATTGTATAACAACAATCACATTGCGATTGCTGGCAATTCAGGTACAGGCAAAACACAATTTGCACTTTACTTATTAAGGGAAATATGCGAATTATCCAATCATCTTGTAAATTTTATTTATCTAGATTTTAAGGGATTAAAGGATGATGATGTTAATCAAATGAAACCTTTCTTTGAACAGACACAAACAGCATTCATAGATGTGCCTAATAATCCCTTCCCCATAAATCCGCTTTCATTCATAGATTGCATAAACGACACAAACAAAGCAATGGGTATTGATAAATTTACAGATATTGTATGCAAATATTCAAATTTAGGACAAAAGCAAAAAGGAAGTTTGAGGTCAGCAATCAAAGAGTGTTTTGACGAAAAGAAACCTGGCGATTATCCAAATTTTAAAGAAATAAATGAAAAATTGCTTGAAATTGTTGGTGATAAACGCGACTCACTAACAGAAATAATAGATGATTTATCAAGATATAATGTCTTTTCGGAAGAAAAGAACGCAAACAAATTTATAAATCAAAACATGTACTTATCACTATCAGGAGACTTGTCTGCTTCTGTAAGATTTACATCCCTATTCTTGATAATAAACTACATCTACAATGTGTTTATGAATATGGAAAACACCGCAGTTGAAAATGGTTGTAGGGCAATGCGATATGTACTATTAATAGATGAAGCACATGTAATTTTTAAAGAAAAGAAATACCACGATATTTTAGAAAAGATTCTTAGGGAAATACGGTCAAAAGGCGTTTCTGTAGTTTTGCTTTCACAAGGAGTTGAAGAATTCAATCAATCATCGTTTGATTTTTCAAGTATGTGTGAAATCTCATTCCTACTTGATGTCAAAGATAAAAACAACACAAAGGCAATTAACAAGTTCTTAGGTATAATCGATTCTGATACCAAGGTTTATCGAAGTCTTGAAAAAATACAAAAAGGACAAGCAATTTCTAATATTAAGGAATTTACGAAAGGTGATTTGTTTAAGATAAAACAAATTTACAAAGATTAATATAAATTTAGATTACTGTCCGCTAAAACTTTTTGATGAATAGCAAAAAAACTAATTTTTTCCTGCATTTATTGTGCAATTTCCACTACACATTTTCTGCCGTGGTAGTTGATGCTTTTGTGCTTGGACAAATAGTTGATAATGCAGTCGGTGGTAGTCATGCCTGTCGGTTCAATACAGGTGTCTATGCCTTTCATGCAAGTGGAAGCGACATAAGAACTGGTAACAACGGTATAAGTTTTTTGAGCCTCTAAGGAGGAACCGTCGCTATAGGAGACAGTCATTTCCAATATGTCGGTGTATTTGTGGGGATTGATAAGGCAAAAATAGGCACATCCCGATACGTATGCAGCCCCGTAAGAATCAGCATTGTGGCAATTGATAAGCAGTTGTTTCAGTTGAGAGCCGTTTAATGTAAATTTCACCACTTGGTTGTCAAAAGGATCCAGCATGTAAACATCTTTCATTTTCATAGGTCCTTTGGGTAACGCTTGAAGCCGTACCGAACCGCTGTTGACAATGGCAATGTCGGCTTGGCATTCTTTTGCCAGTGCGTCAGCCATCATAATTCCCAATTCTTCTCTTTCTTCAAAATCATGTTCCACCATAGTGAGTACTTTTTGCAAATGTTCATTGTTGTTGAATCGGTTGAGCAAAAATGCTGTCAGGTCGTCTTTCCGGGGATAATTTTTCAAAGTGAGATTTTTGGAACTGACTTTGCTGATATGTTTGTTTTTCAGTTTAATATCGATTACGGTGGCATATTTCAGGTGGCTGCTTGCTTGGGTGACCAAAGTGCCATGGTGAAAATCGTTGTCGGGCACCAAAGTGTGGGAATGTCCGCCGATAACGATGTCGGCAAAGCCGGGGAAGAGACTTGTCAACAAGGTGTCGGTTGGATAGCCGTTGTGAGATAGCAAAACAACTATGTCGCAACTGTCTTTCAGCCAGAGATATTGTTGAATGGTGCTGATAACATCGGCAAATTGTCCGTCTTTGGCATTGTCGGGGTGCATGTCGGGAATATGCGTATTGGCATTCAGCTCCAAAACACCCAAAAAACCTATTTTGGGACCTTTTCCTTCAAAATCGAAAATGACATAAGGTTTTATCCATTTGTTTTTCGTAGTGTCCTTAAACGAGACATTGGCACCGATATAAGGGAAATTGGAATGCTCCGCTTGTAGGCAAAATTGGTCCATTCCGCTGTCAAATTCATGGTTGCCGACACATGACAAATGAAAACCCGCAGCATTCATCAATGCCGTGGTGGGATATGAAGGCTCGCTGTAGCGGTCGCTGACAGGGTTGCCGGTTCGGTTGTCACCGGCAGACACCAACAAAAATTTGGGATAAATGTTTCTCAAACTGTCGGCTACCGCTTTCAAAGATTGAAATTGGTCTATGGTGGCGTGTATGTCGTTGACCGACAAAATGACTACTTCATCTTTTTGTGCCTGCACAGTAAGGGTCGTAGTCAGGCAAAGTGCTATCCAAATATATGTTATGTTTTTTAAGTTCATTGTTTTCTACTGTCATTTTACAGGTGCAAAATTAAATAAAAAATAGCAATAATTGGAGGTTTTTTAAAAGTTCAAGTTGGAAAGTTATAAAATTTAGTGGAAAAAATATTATTCAAAAAACAACAAAAAGTAACAAACAAAGTAAAAAAGTTGTAATTTTGCAAGATTTTAGATTTATATTTTTATAAAACAACATTTAAACAATCTGCATTTTGCTCGATATGAGCAAAATGTACCAAACAAACAAGGTAAAATGAAAATTTGTAAAACCAAACAAGAATTACAAGAAGCCATTGCAGAACAGAAAAATCAGAACAAATCCGTTTCTATCGGTTTTGTTCCGACCATGGGGGCTTTGCACGAAGGACATTTGACATTGATGCGACAAGCCAAACAAGAAAATGATATTGTTGTTTGCTCTATCTTTGTCAATCCGATTCAATTTAACAACAAAGAAGATTTGGAAAAATATCCCCGTCAGATAGAACAGGATATTGCCCAAATTGAAACGATATGCGATATTTGTTTTACTCCGACAGAACAGGAGATGTACCCCACTGCCCCACAAGAAAGTTATGATTTCGGAAGTTTGGAAACGGTGATGGAAGGGGCTATGCGTCCGGGACATTTCAACGGCGTGTGCATTGTTGTAAAACGGCTGTTCGATTTGGTACAACCCGACAAAGCCTATTTCGGAGAAAAAGATTTCCAACAATTGGCTATCATTCGCAAAATGGTACAGGAATTGAATTTACCCATAACCATTTGCCCTGTCAAGATAGTCAGAGCAGAAGACGGTTTGGCCTTGAGTTCCCGCAACAAAAGGCTGTCGCCACAGGCAAGAGCCATCGCACCGTTTATTTTCCAAACCTTGTCCAAAGCCAAAGAAAACAGTACGACTATGGCTCCCAAACAATTGGAAATGTGGATAACCCGACAATTTGAAACACAAAAAGCATTTTCGTTGGAATACGTATATGTTGTTGATGCAAATACATTGCAATGTATTGACAAATACGAAGATGCCCAATCTGTTATTATATGTATCGCAGTCTGGTTGGACAATGTGCGATTGATTGATAATATGTTTATAAAATAATTAAAAATGCTGATAGAACTTTTAAAATCAAAAATACACCGCGTAAAAGTTACACAAGCCAATGTAAATTACATTGGCAGCATTACCATTGACGAAGACTTGATGGACGCTGCCAAACTGGTGGAATACGAAAAAGTGCATGTGGTGAATGTAACTAATGGGGAAAGATTGGTTACTTATGTTATCAAAGGCGAACGCGGCAGCGGCATTATCTGCCTGAATGGTGCTGCAGCACACAAAGCCAACATCGGAGATATTGTCATCATACTTTCATACGCAACCATGACTCCCGAAGAAGCCGAAAAACATCAACCGATATGTATATTTCCCCAAGACAATAAATTGAAATAGTGATGATAAAAAGACTTTTGCTTTGTTTTGTCCTCATGGCAAGTTTTATCAGTACAAGTTCCGCCTGTACTGATTTTCTTTTTACCAAAGGGGCAACCAAAGATGGTTCTACCATAATTACCTATATGGCAGACTCTTATGGATTGTACGGAGAACTGTACTACCATGCAGCATGCGACAATCCTGCCGGAACGACCATCGATTTGTATCACAAAAACGGCGTACCACAAATACGCATTTCTCAAGTTGCCCACTGCTACAATGTACTCGGTTATCTCAACGACCATCAGGTGGCCATGGGAGAAAGCACGTTTACCGGACGGAAAGAATGTTGGGCTACCCCAATGACAGGAATAGACTACGGAACGCTGATTGGCATTGTACTGCAAAGAGTTACATCGGCAAGAGAAGCCATTGTTGTCATGACCCAATTGCTGGACAAATACGGATATTGCAACAATGGAGAAAGTTTTTCCATTAGCGATACAGGTGAGGTCTGGATACTGGAACTGATGAGCAAACGTGCAGAATATGATACCATAAACGGAAAACCCGTTTTGAAAAAACAATACAAAGGATACAAAGACGGAGCGGTCTGGGTGGCACGCCGCATACCTGACGGATACGTGAGCGGTCATGCCAACCAAGCACGTATAACCACTTTTCCCCAAGAAGACAAAAAATGGAACCCCACCAAAGGAAAAGGCTTGCACAAAGCCATTAGCAACAAGCATTTGGACTACATCTACGAACCGGAAGTAGAATGTGTCTATTCCTACGATGTCATCACCTTCGCACGCATGCGGGGGTGGTTTGACGGCAAAGACGAGGATTTCAGCTTCGCCGATGCCTACAATCCCCTCGAATTTGAAACCATACGTGCCTGCGATGCCCGCATATACGCCATGTTTTTAAAACTGAACAAAGACATAAAAAAATACGAAGCATACGCTATGGGTGATGTTTCCGCAGAACGTTTGCCACTATGGATAAAACCGGACCACAAAATAGATGTGTATGAAGTGATGCAACTCACCCGCGACCACTACGAAGGCACTCCAATGGATATGACCAAAGACTATGGGGCAGGTCCTTACCAATGTCCCTACCGTTCCCTGCCTTTACGCTGGGAAATTGACGGGAAAAAATATGTAAACGAGCGGCCTGTTTCCACCCAACAAACAGGCTTCAGCCTCATAGCCCAATGCCGCGGCTGGTTGCCCGACAAAGTAGGCGGCATACTCTGGTTCGGCGTAGATGACACATACTCCAATGTATATTGCCCGCTATATTGCGGTTTGACAATTCCGCCCGAATGTTTCAGGCAAGGCAACGGGTCTATGAACAAATACAGTGCCACGTCTGCATTTTGGTTGTTCAATCGTGTGGCCAATTTCGCTTATAGCCGCTACAAGGATATGATTGTTGATATTAAACAAGTGCAAAGCAGATTGGAAAAGGAATTTGTGGAAGAAACCGCGAAATTTGACGAGAAAGCCAAAAATATTGCCGAAGATGCAAATCTTGTGGCTATGGAAAATGAATTTTCCAGCCGGCAAGCACAAAAAATGATGGACGAATGGACACAACTTGACCATTATTTATTGATGAAATATATTGACGGCAATGCAAAAACAGACAACGGCAACGGCACGTTCCGCCTGCCCTATTTCGGCACGGCACAGCAACCCCTACGCCCGAACTACAACGATGAACATTATCGCCGCATTGTCAATGACAACGGACAGGTATTGCAATATCCCGACACCCACAAAAAAGAAGCGAAAGCCATACCTGACGCCTATTAAATACAGCATTTATAAGGTTAAAAAACAAAAAAAGGCTGCCATAAAGACAGCCCATCTACACTATTTATATAACCATTAATTCCTTATTTATTCTACCGCGTTGCCAATG
>JAFZUH010000030.1 GCA_017618435.1 Bacteroidales bacterium
ATAATATGAAAAGAATATTAGTATTATTAACAATAATCCTTGGCTTTGGATTAGTATCAATGTCATTTATGACAAATACAAAAGTAAATAGTTCTACAAAAGTGGAAATTAGGGATGATTACAAATTATTATTGAGCAATATTACCTTTTGTGATCCAGATGGACAAACTTGTGGAAGTTGCAATATCTATAAAAAAGATAATATCCTTTATGCTACCGGATACTATTATCAAATAGAGTACAATCGTAATAGTGAGATGAGTGAATTTCAGTATAGATTTTACCATCTAAGTAGAAAACACTGGTGTTATCTTAATATAGATTAATGCCATTTCCTCTATTAGAAAGCAAAAGAGTTTCAAATAAAATTTGGAACTCTTTTTTTATTGCAAATTTTCATTGCACACTCTCAATTCAACAGGAAATTCGGCATGTTCAATGCCCGTTTTAATATACCTTTTACAATTGCTTAAAAAATCGCTTTCTAATGCTATCCACAAGGCATAGCGGGCAGATTTTCACCAAGGCAATGGCAATATAATTAAAAGCCCCGGGCACTACCCTTTTGCGACCGCCGAACAAGCCTTTTAAGCCTTTTCGGGCTATCTGTTGAGGCGTGTGCATAAGGTGCCATTTCAGCAGTTGCTTTCTTTTTGCTACGGGCAGATTGTACAAATCGGTATCAACGGCACCGGGAGCCACATGACATACATTGACACCATATTGTTTCATTTCATAATGTATCGCATAGGAAAATTGTTTGAGGTAGTTTTTCGTGCTGGTATACATTGCCAAGGTCGGAAAAGCCATCCACGCACATATAGAGGTGGCATTGAGTATATATCCCCGCCCCCGTTCCTGCATTTGCTTGCCGAAATAATAGCACAACATGGTCGGCGTTGTAACATGCAGTTGCAACATTTTTGCAACGGTGCTGTCAGCCACCTTGGTGAGCGAACTCCAGAAAAACATGCCCGCATTGTTCACCAAAACATCTATTGTCAAGTGTTGTGTCTGACAAAAATCGAACACCTCTTTGGCGGATTCGGCTTTGGCCAAGTCCATGACCAGTATTTTTGTTTCTATGGCATACAAATCGTGCAGAAGTTTGGCTTTTGCCTCCGTTTCCGCTTGCCGGTTGCTGACCAACAGAATGGCATAACCTTTTTTTGCCAATTCTTCCGCGTATGCCGCCCCGATGCCGGAACTCGCTCCCGTTACCAATGCCCAACGTGTTTCCATCATTATTCCATAAAACGAAGTAGTTTCACCAAACAATTGGGCAGCGGTTTTTCTCTGTTGAATTTTTTCAAATTAAGATAAATGCCCAATTTTTTCAGCAACGGTATTTTTTCCGTTTCAACATATTCTATGAGCGTACCTGCAGGGTCTTCGTTGTAGGCGAAATGCCCTGTTGCCTCGCCCATATCAAACTTACCCGCTTTTTTGCGGCTGTCTATCGTAAAGGGGAAACCCACTTTGGCACAATGTTGTTCCAAAGCGTCCATATTGGTGATGTCAAAACAGAGTTGTATAAAACCTATATCGCCCCACATTCTTCCATCGAAAATCTTATGAATATCGGTTCTGTCTATGGCTTGCACGAGTTCTATTTGCGAGTTGGCAAAAATCTTGGAGAAAGAACCTTGTCGAGGTTGGCTGTGTGTCAGCACCACTCTTCTGAACTGATTGGGCGTACCCAAATAGGCAAAATCGTCAAAGGTAGCGGTTTTGTCGCTCAAGACAACATCGTAACCCAATATTTCTTTGTAAAACCGCATGGATTCTTCCATATTTTGCGTTCCGACCATGCCGCCGTAAACACCTCCGCAATGGCGTTTTCTGTCCATAAACCAATCGTTGTCGCCTTGTACTATTTGGAACAGATTTTTATAGGGGTCGCGAAGATAGAACATCGGTTTATCGTCAAAATCTTTAAAAATCGGACTCAAATCAGCCTGTTTTGCTTTCAAAAGTCTGTAACTTTCTTCTACATTTTTACTCTTTATTTTGCAGGCAAAAATACCCAAATCGCCCGGGAGAATATCAAACTTTGCAGGATTGGGGGCATGGCTTAAATGTTGCCAAATTTCAAAACCGCCACCACCTTGCAAATTGATAGCCAAAATAGCATGTCTTTCCCGCTCGGCTCCGCCCATATAAGGAGCCATAATGTCGGCTATAGCCTTTTCGTCAAACAATTTCAGACAAACGCCGAAATGTTCTTTGTACCATTGCCATGCCGTGTAAACATCAGGAACGCCAACACCCATCTGTTGGATACCTGAAACAATATATCTGTCTTTATCCATCTTTGATTGATTTTTTATGCAATGCAAAGATAGTCATTTTCACAACATAAAATCCATTAAATTTCATGGTAAAAAATGTCTATACGTATTATGACGTCTTATCAACAAAAAAGGGCAACCCGAAGGTTGCCCGATACTTGAAAATCTTGAAAAATTCCACTTTATTTTTCTATGGTCATTTTCTTAACTATTCTTTGACCATTAAATGTCATCGTGTAGAAATAGATGCCGGAAGCCAAACTTGCCGTATTGAATTCAATACGATTGTTTCCGCTCATTGCATTTACTTCTTCTGTGTAGAGTACCTGACCTGTTACGCTTACAATGTTGAACATTACCTTACCGTCTTCAGGGATAGTGTAGTTTACACTTGTCGTTCCTTTGGCGGGGTTAGGTATATTCTGGCTCATTGAGATATTGCTTGCTGTAGCATTTTCAATAGCCAAATCAGTACATTTGGTTACAGGTGCGGCAGTATCGTTAACGGTTACCATATCGCTGTTGCCTACAAGGTATGCACTAACGGTATAACTTGGAACAGAAGGAATGGTAAACATCGGGAATTCCACTTCTTCGTAATCATCTGCATAAATTACGTTTATTGTTTCATCCCATGCAGCCAACTGCGTGCCGTTATTGTCGGCAATTGCAGCATGAAGCCTTACATTGTGGGCATCATCGTTAGGATTCTTGTTGCTGACTTTGACTTTCACAATCAGTCTGTCGCCCACTTTGCTGCAAGTTCCGTCATTGGCAGGCACCAAAATACCGTCAATAGACAAGTCATTGGATTCAATACATTCATTGATTACCGATTGATAACTCAAAGTAGCATTGCACATAGGAGCAACTGTTACCGATACATTGTATTGAACATCGTTAGGAACGGAATAAGGATAAGCAAATGTGTGTGAAACGCTCGCACCGGCAGACAATACACTTGTCATGGTATCTCTCAAGGTTTCAACAATAGCACCTGTAGAGTTGGAAACTTCCAAAACAAATACGAGGTCTGTCATATCCGCATCTCCATTGTTGTTTAAGTTCACCACTTGATATATCGGCGTAGCCGGTATCAAACAATTGCTGGTTGTACTTACCTTTTGAGCATCTACCAATAATGAAGGATTGATTTTTATATCCTTGCTCATGGTATCGTTGTTGGCATTGTTGTCAATTGAAGGCACTATTTTAACGGCAATATGATAATTACCATTATTAAATGTCAAACCTGTCGTAATATCAAAAGTATCTTTAGACAGAGCCGCAAGAGTGCCACTTGTCAACGGATAGGTGAACGAACGTGTCATCGCTCCGGTAATATCCACTTGTAGAGCGGTCGGAGAAACAGAGAAATCTATCGTTTGTGAACTTATATTACCTAACACAACAGACAAATCGGTAGTGGCGTTGCAAACGGTAATCGGGCTTGTCAATATATCGGCAACAGCCATATCCTGTTTAGCCGTAACACGTATTCTATCGAGATATTGTGCACCGTCATATTGAGACAAGGACAATCTGGTAGCATCAAAAGTAATGATAACGCAAGAAGCACCGATTGCAGAGTCTAACGAAACGGTATGTTTGTGCCAGCCCATTCTGCCTGAACCGTCATTCTTTTGCAATCTTTCCAAGGCAACATACGAAATACCGCCATTGACAGTATAAGCCACATTGACAAAGTCTGCCAAAGAACCGGTTGCAACACTTGCACTTGTATCGTGCCAGTACCAGAATTCCAATACAGGTTCTCTGATATTACTAAAGTTCAATTGGCGGGTCATTAATTTGCTTGTAGCACCACGGTTGCCGTCAAATGTCATCATCGCATTGCCGAATTGAGGAATTACAGTACCTGAAGCGTTGCTGTCAAGCATAATTGTCCAACTTGCAGCCGTATTGTTACCCCTTACCTGCATAGATTCAGGGAAGCCATTGGAGAAGTTTTCATCTAATGGCAACATCCAACGTGTCGGACCGAAAGTTGAATATACGGTATCGTTGGTTTTGTTGGTATCTGCACTGCAAGTTACCACTCCTACAAAATTCAATGTACCATTGACATCTACATTAAGCATATCGGTAACAACGAAAGAATCCACAACAAACGGCATAAGCGAACCTGTGCTGATAACAGTATCCCAAACAGCGGAATCCGCACCGGAAACATACAAGGTCAATGTCATTGGTGTTTGGGTGAAATCAATCATATCCGTACCCACATTTCTTACAGTATATTTTGCCGTAACATGATTTGGTGTACACAGTTCAATGTTGCTTGTATCAGGTGCAATCATAGCCACCAATTCCAAATCGGAACCTTGAGTACTTACTATTTGAGTATAAGCACCCATTGCAGACATACTCCAACGTTTGTTGCCGTTTATATCTGCAGTTACTCCTCTTGTAGGACACATCACTGCTGCATAATTGTTTATATCACCATTTTGTGAAATATCTTTGAATTGCGGGTCTACCGAAACCGAATTGGAATCTTTGCCGTTCAAGGCTGCTCTCCATGCCGCCAAATCTGTTTTAGCCGCACCTGCATAACCAATATACGTAGTTGTCTGTCCTGCTCTTGGTCCCCAATAATTATTGTAATCCAAATCACAATTGTTCAAATTGGCAACTGTGCCATAAATAGGATAGTTGGTTGCAGATGAACTGTTGGATACAAAGATATTGTTTCTGATACTTGCAGGATATGTAGCATTAACAGTATTAACATAAACGCCATAAGAAGAACCCGTACCTGCATGATAAACGGTATTGTGATACAAATTAATTTTAGGATATTGTATATAAAATCCGTTGAAATTACCCGCTCCTGAAAGTTTGCGTATTTCATTGTTGGCCACCAAAGCGGGTACCGTTGTTCCTGTACTTGCATTGTGTACATAATATAAACGTATACCATAAGCCGTGCTGGTATTTCTCATCAATATTTTATTGCGAACTATACCGCTGTCAATTCTGACATAACCTAAATACATTCCATATATGCTGGACAATGCACCAGCGATTGCAGCGGAAGCAAACTCATTGTCAGCAATTTTATCAAACCCAACATAACTATTGGCATAAACTCCATAATTGCGGAATCCATTGAATTTGTTGTCTGTAATTGTTATTCTTGAAGCATTGCCTGCCAATGCTGCATAACCGCTATTGGCATAAGTAAGATACAAACCGGCATATCCGTTATTAAATGTATTGTTCAAAATACGCAGACTGCCCATACCCGTATTGCTTGTTGAGCCGGGGAAATAAATGGCAGAACCGGCTGCGGTAGTAGCGGTCGAACTCATGTTGAACACACAATTTTTGATTTCCACATTACTGCATGCACTGTCAAAATAGATACCGGTAGCAGTTGTCGTTGTACCTGTTATTGTCAAATCGTGAATATACACATTGTAGTTTTTGCTTAATACAATCACTTTGTCGCTATTGGACAAAACAACATCTGAAGCGTTACCCGTTTGAGAGGTAAGTATTATTTCATCATTGCTGTTGAATACTCTTTGGATATAAGAGAAGTTGGCCTGACCATTGTGAGTGCCTGTTTCCATTTCCAAGCGGAAAGTTCCATGAGATGAAATACCGCAATATTGGGCTATTCTCAAGAATTGCTCAAGCGTAGCAAAATCTGCATTGGCGGAAGGACCGATGGTAAATGTTCCCGGAGCCAATTGTCTGCTACATGGAACAGACAGCAATGACAAGGTATCATCAGAAGTTACAGGGTCTACTTGACCGTTCGGGTCAGATACCCAGACCGTGATATTATAAATATTACCGTATGTCATGGCTATATTGCCCAAAAGAACGGTGTCAATAAAATCACAAGACAAACCTTGGGTATAATTATAGGTAACAGGGGTACCGCCATTTACAGTATAAGAAATAGTACAATTCAAATTCTGGCTACCCTTGTTTCTGATAATCACTTTAAGAGGTTGCGAACCTGGAGTTACGCTTGTTTCAGGAGAAACTATTTCTTCCAAGGCTACAGAATTTGCAGGCCATGTTCTTGGAACAGCCACCTTGAATCTTGTGGCAGGTCTTGCTTCATCTCCGCCCGAACTGCGGGTCATACCTGTTACAGTTCCGCAAAAATATGAAGAAGAAACGGCAGTGGTATTGTGTATGTAATAAACCATCAACCCCATACTGTCCGGAACATAAATAGGATCTATAAAGTCGCATTCAAACCAACCGCCGTTACTGGTCAGATTTGGTATAGAACCTTGCCATGCCAATGTAGCACCTACAGAAACAGGGTCTATATAGGCTGTGGTTCCCTCATCTGCAATGCTGGTATAATTTACCAACTTCACATAGAATGATTCACCCGAAACGGGAGCGGTAGGTCCACTGGTGGACTTCCATGCAATACCATAAAGTGTTTTGCCGCCAACTTCTGAAGCCGCATACAACATTCTTGACCAAGAACTATTTATACCCGAACTTGAAGGAATATAAGACAAACTACGGGCACATGTAGAATCTCCGATACCGACATAACCTATAGTTCTGCTGCCGTCAACATAACTTGCCTTACCCAATGAAACGACATTACCCATATAGTCTGTGGCTTGAACACTGTAGATAACATCCCAACCATAAGCAAGATTGGCAACTTTTAGCGACCAAAGGTCATTGCCGTTATTGTTCATAGGCATAGTACCGGAAGTTATTGTACTACCGTTTTGTTTTATTGTATAAACAAGGTCTACTGCGTTGATGGTTCTGCCGGACCTGGAGTGAGCCGAAACCTCAAATTCAAAAGGTCCTGTCGTATATACGGTATCTTCCATATATTTTTGCCAAGCAAACACAATATCCGCAGAACCGAAAACATAAGTGGTTAAGGTATCGCTTGTTCTCACGGCTTGACCATTGACTGTATTTGTCCAAACTACAAGGGTATCATAATCGTTCATTTTCGGTGAATAGTTGCCGAGGAAACAACTTGTGGAAAAATCAGCATACAAATTACCTGTCCATGATACATTGTTGCTTTGAACAACACCGTTCACACTCCAACCTAAAGTTGCTGCTGTTACATTATAATAACCGGAATTTAATATCTCAACACTAACAGGTGTCTGTCCTGACGGAGAAACAGTAATGGTATCTCCAGTTGCCAATTGCGATAATAATATACCTGTACTGTCTATCGGTTTGTTGAGATAGAATCTGGTATGCGGTCTTGAATTGAATGCACTGCCACTTGTTGGAAAACTGCCGTCACTATGACCGCCTACAGGTTTCAAGTCATTGGATATAGGGTGAGCGTACCAGTTAGCCGTAGCAACATAACTGCCATCCTTATTATCCACATAAACCATCAAACCATAACCCTTGGGCAAATTAAACGGTGTGGTTAAAGCAACATCCACCCAACCGTTGGTTAACGTTGTAAGACTACCCTGCCAAACCAAAGTTGCCCCATCAATTATTGGGTCTATATAAGATGTACTTGATGACATGGTTGCATCTTGGGTCATTTTAAAATATATTGATATACTATCTGTTGTTTTGCCACCGTTCTGACTTTTCCATGCTATATGAGTAATAGGTCCCGGTTGCAATTCTGAAGCCAAATACAAGGTTCTTGACCAAGAATAGTTATAGTAAGAAGTATATGGAGGATAAGACAGTGGCGATGCCGTAATTGTCGTATCTCCAACATAGATATAATTACTGAATGTTTTTGCAGAAGTAAATGCTGGAGCAATAGCGGAATCCATATTGCCATTGGTATCTTGTCCTATAATTTTATAAGAGATAGTTGTTCCGTAAACATATTGAGGAATATAAGCCCGCCACAATGAGTCGCCTTCGTATGCGGTCATTGCTATAGAATCATTTACAGTACCCATACCATTAGGTTGTACGGCTGTCCAATACATTTTTGGAGTTTTTATTCTTGCAGCAGTACGTGTTGCCACTTTGGCGTTTACCAAGTATGGACCTGTATTTGGTACAGTGCTGGCATAAGAGTTCAATAATTGAACAACAGGAGGTTTAATTTCAAATGTAGATGCACGCACTTGGAAAGCATCTATCAACCACCCGTAATTGACAAGTGTTGCTGCTGTTGCCGTTCTTTTTAAAATAAAACGGAATTGAGCCTTGTCGTAAGACACTTCATTGGTTACATCAAACAACTCTGATTTCCACCAAGTGCTATTGACAGGCATTGCATTGCTGTCTGCCGCATTCCAAATATCGTAGGAATTGGCATTAAAACCTACAGCACCATAATTTCTGCCTGTACCCTTATAGGCAGTAGCAGGAATATCTTTCCATGCTCCCATTTGTCCCATAGCGTCCAAACGATATTGAACCTTACATTCGTCCAATACAGAAACCTTACAGATGTGAGCAAATGACATTTCTACCCAGCCGTAAAGCGAAAAATCATAAATTGGACTTGTTAAAACAATGGAGTCCCCTGTAAAAATAGGAATTGCTCCACAAATAGACTTTGTCCCATTGTAATGATAGGTCTGGTCTATGTTCCATGTTGCACCGTTCATGTTCGTAACCGAAAACGTATGACTTGTGCCGTCAAAATTTTCAGAACCGATAACGGTAATTTGAGCCCATGTTACCTGCAATAGAAGTAACAAACTACCTAATAATAAAATTGTTTTTTTCATTTTTTGTATGAAAATGTTTTTATAACACCTACTCTGTTCCGGATTTTCGGTTTCCTCCCTATTTAATCAATTCATTTTTTTGAAAGTGCAAATTTATCATATTTTTTTAATTTATCGCTTTTTTTGATAAAAGATTTTTATTAACAATATAATAACAAGCAACAACAGCAAGGCATCTTTGCTACCTTGCTGTTGTTGGATATGTTTTTTTGATAATATAAACAACTTACTTTTGTTCTGCCTTCGCAAGCGTTTGGGGGTTTTTCTTATAATAGTTATAAGCATAATATCCCAAACTGCCTAACATGAGCAACAATATCAATATGGAACTAACCAAAGAAACCCGTCTTGCATTTATCCATGATTGAGGAACAAATTCAAAATGAATGGTGTGTTGTCCTTGCGGAACAATCATAGCACGAAGTATATAGTTTGCTCTGAACAAATCAGCAGAACAATCTTGCCCATCAACCGTAACTTTCCAATATTTCGGATAAAAAATTTCAGAAAAAACAACCAATTCGTCTTTTGCGGCATTAACTTTGTAAGTTAATGTTTTGGAATCTTTTTGTGTCAAATCAATGGTTGAATTTTCATTATGTTGCGGATTGAATTTTTGCACTTGTTGTGCAAATTGCCTGTTTACAATAGCGGTTGTTTTCACATCTGTATTTCCAAAAGCCGCAATCTCTTCATCTGCGTTATCCACCATTTTTACATTATCTACAAACCATGCAGGTCCAAATATTTCAGTATTCACCAATGGTGCAGCCTGATAATTGTATATAAAATATTTGGCATTCAACATATTC
>JAFZUH010000341.1 GCA_017618435.1 Bacteroidales bacterium
AGTTCTTATCCAAAAACAATAGAACTGACAGGTTTTCAGTCCTTGGTGCAATCGCATATACGGCACTATAATCATAAAAGATATTGGAAAATGAGAGAACGTGTCGTTAGTTTTAAGGGTGGATTTTTTAATAGACTGTTGTGCTATTGGTATTTGTTCCGTATCAAAAGAATGGATGCTTTTAATAATGCTTCTATGGGTACTCATTTGGGTTTTGGAGCCTCGTTTGCTACTCCGCCTTCTTTTCCTCATGGAATACAAGGAGTTATTGTTGCCCATGATGCAAAAATAGGCAAGCATTGTATTATTTTGCATTCAGTAACCATTGGCAACGGACACGGAGGCTCGCCTGTTATTGGAGATAATTGTGAAATTGGGGCAGGGGCTATTCTTGTTGGTGGAATATCAATTGGAAACAATTGCAGAATTGGAGCCAATTGCATTGTTGCTGAAAATGTTCCCGATAATTCAACAGTGGTAATGCCTCACCCAAGAATTTTAAGTAGAACTGAAAATAAAATTAGATATAGAAAATAAAAAAGAAATTTATAAAGAATGAAAAATTTATTCAAAATTAGTTTGTTGGCCATAATGGCAGTTGTAATTTCTGCATGTGGACAAAAAAGTGCCCAAAAAGCAGAAACAGAAAGAGTTGAACTTGTGGAGGTGATTACTTTGGAAAAACAAAAAATCGCCCGACAATTGGAATTTTCAACAACTTTGCAAGGTTATGAAAATATGAATATTTCTCCTTCTTTGACAGGAAATATTGAAAAAATATTTGTAGAAGTCGGTTCCAAAGTCAATCAAGGGCAATTGTTAATTAGAATGGACCAAAATCAATTGATTACATCAAAAATCAATTTGGCATCAGTAAAAACAGAATTGGACCGTGCAACTGCGTTGAAAGAAACAGGTAGTGTTTCGCAACAAACGTATGACCAATTGAAAGCACAATATGACCAATTGAAACAAAATGTGGAATTTTTGGAAACCAATACTTTTGTCAAAGCACAATTTGCCGGTGTTATCTCCGCCAAAAATTTTGAAGACGGTGAAATGTACACAGGGGCACCTATTTTGGCATTGACACAAATAAAAACCTTAAAAGCATTGATAAGTATTCCTGAAATATATTTTCCGCTCATTCAAAAAGGAATGAAATTGGTGCTTCGTTCTGAAATTTATCCTGAAAAGGCTTTTGATTGTGTTATAGAAATTGTTTATCCGACAATTGACCCCGCTACGCATACTTTCCAAGTGAAATTGAAAATACCCAATAGTGCAGAATTGTTGCGTCCGGGTATGTATGTAACGACAACACTTGCTCTTGGTGAGGTCGATGCTTTGATTGCTCCCTATTCGGCTGTTTTGAAACTGATAGGCAGTAACGAAAGATACCTTTTTGTTAATGACAACGGAAAAGCCAAACGTATCAGTGTTAAAATGGGACAACGTTTTGATGAAAATGTCGAAATTATGGGTGACGGTATTGAAGATGGTATGCAATTAATCGTTTCCGGACAAGGACGATTGATAGATGGCGTTGCTGTAAAAGTGGTTAATAATCAAAAATAAAAGCAAAACAACATGAGTATTTACAAAACCGCGATAGAAAAACCTGTTACAACACTGCTGATTTTTGTGGCAGTATTGGTTATAGGCATTTATTCTTTTACTCGTTTGCCGATAGACCAATTTCCTGAAATGGACCCGCCGTATATTACTGTTATGACTACCTATGGCGGAGCAAGTGCGAGTGAAATCGAAACCAATGTGACCAAATTATTGGAAAATACCTTAAACTCTGTAGATGGATTAAAAAAGATTACCTCCAATTCAAAAGATAATATTTCTATGGTAATGTTGGAACTGGAATGGGGTTCCAACATGGACGAAGCCGTCAACGATGTCCGTTCCTATGTGGATATGGTAAAAAACAATTTGCCAGACGGCTGCACCAATCCTTTTATTTTCAAGTTCAGTTCTTCTGCAATGCCGATAATTCAGTTTGCGGTAACGGCAAAAGAAAGTTATCCCGGATTGGACAAACTGCTCAACGATGAAGTGGTTCCTATTCTGAATATGGTTGACGGTATTGGTAACATTTCTCTTTCAGGTGAACCTAAAAGATATGTTTATGTCGATATTGATCAGGAAAAATTAGACGCCTATCATATTCCATTGGAAACGGTGGGAAATATGATTGCCGGCAACAACCTGAATTTGTCTTCGGGGGTTGTCAAAATGGACAAAGAGCAATACAATTTGGAGGTGAGAAGCGAATATGTTGAAAGTGATGAAATCCGCGATATTGTTGTTACTACTACCACCGATGGCAAACAAGTGTTTGTAAGAGATATTGCCACCGTAAGAGATACCATTAAAGATTTGTCTTTAGACGAAAAAATCAATGGGGAAGAAGGCGTAAGAATTATTATCAGCAAACAATCGGGTGCAAATACTGTGCAGATTTGTAAGGATATAAACAAAACGATAGAAAAATTAAAGAAGCAATTGCCTGCTGATGTGCAGATTGCCACTATTTATGATTCTTCCGAAAACATAGAAAACTCTATCAATTCTTTGGAGGAATCCATTATGTATGCTTTATTGTTTGTTGTTTTGGTGGTATTGTTTTTCCTTGGCCGATGGAAAGCCACGTTTATTATCGCTTTGACCATTCCAATCGCTTTGATTGCTGCCTTTATTTATCTGGCAATGACAGGGCGGTCTATTAATATTATCTCCTTATGTTCTTTAACCGTAGCCATTGGTATGGTGGTTGATGATGCCATTGTGGTGTTGGAAAATATTACAACACATATAGAGCGGGGCTCTTCACCGAGAGAAGCCGCCATTTATGCCACCAACGAAGTCTGGACATCTGTTATCGCTACAACTTTGGTGATTTGTGCGGTGTTTGTTCCCTTGACTATGCTAACGGGTATGGCTGGCATTATGTTTAAAGAATTAGGGTGGATTGTTACCATTGTGGTATGTACTTCTACTGTTGTCGCTATTACACTTACCCCAATGTTGTCCTCAAAGTTGTTGAATTCAAATCAGACCATTGTCAATAAAGACGGTGTTGTGATAGACAAAGGGTCGAAAAAAACATGGTATGACAAAACTGTTGTTCCTGCTTTGGACAAATTGGACAGATGGTATGCCAATGTGTTGCGTTATTGTCTGAATCACAAAAAGGCTACCGTATTGGTTGCCGTATTGATATTTGCCTCTTCGTTGGTTCCAATGTTTTTGGGTGCCATAGGTACTGACTTTATGCAAAAAACCGATAATGGAAGAATTTCCGTTAAAGTGGAACTCCAACGGGGAACACGTATTGAAGAAACAATAAAAACAGCCCGTAAGTTGGAAAAACGTTTTCAAGAATTGGCTCCCGAAGTCGTCTTGATTTCTACCTCTGCCGGTAGTAACGATGATGCCGGTATTAGTGCCATTTTTGCTTCTACAACCAACAATACGATAAATATGACTATCCGTTGTTTGAAAAAATATGAACGGGAACGTTCTGTATTTGATATTGCAGAGGTTTTTCGTCAGGAAATGGCAACATATCCCGAAATTATTGACTATACGGCCGGAATTTCCAGCGGTTTCGGTGGAGGTATGGGAGCCTCTACCGTTGATGTGGAAATATATGGCTACGATTTTGACCAGACTAATATCTTGGCAACAGAGGTTAAACAACAAATCAAAGAAAAAGTTGCTGGGGCAAGAGACATCACTATCAGCCGTGATGAAGACAGGGCTGAAATAAAAGTGGTGGTGGATAAAGAAAAAGCCGCCCGTCATGGTCTGACATCGGCAAGCATATCCACATTCGTTCGCAACCGTGTCAATGGTATGGCGGTTGGTTTTCTGAAAGAAGACGGCGATGAATATGATATTTTGGTCAGATTGAAAGAAAATAACCGCAATTCTTTGACTTTGATAGAAAACATGAGCATTCCAACTCCGACAGGGCAATTGATAAAATTGAACGAAATTGCCAAACTTGAAGAGTATTGGACTCCTCCTACTATTGAAAGAAAATCCCGTCAGCGTTATGTAAAAGTGTCTATCACTCCCCATGAAACCTCTTTGGGAGAATTGGCAACCGATGTGGAACAAGTGCTTAACGGAATGGATATTCCACAAGGGATAACAACCCGATTGGCTGGAAATTATGAAGACCAACAAGAAACTTTCCATGATATGGGTTTGCTGTTGGCAATGATTATCCTTTTGGTATATATTGTTATGGCTTCGCAGTTTGAATCGTTCTCCAAGCCTGCCATTATTATGATGGCAGTGCCGTTTGCCATGACAGGTGTTATTTTAGCCTTGCTGATAACAAATACCACTTTGGATATGATTGGTGCTCTTGGAGCGATTATGTTGGTAGGTATTGTCGTCAAGAACGGTATCGTGTTGGTGGATTATATCAATTTGATGCGGGATAGAGGTTATGAATTGTATGAGGCTATTGCTTTGTCGGGACAATCGCGTTTGCGTCCTGTTTTGATGACGGCGGCAACTACCATTTTAGGTATGCTCCCAATGGCATTGAGTACAAGTGAAGGTTCTGAAATGTGGATTCCAATGGGTATTGTGGTGATTGGCGGTTTGTTGGCTTCAACCATTGTTACTTTGGTTATTGTTCCCGTTTTGTATGCCATATTTAGTCGTAGAGGTGAACGTGATAAAGAAAAACAATTGAGAAAACAATTCGTATTTTTGGAAAAACCTTTGCCGGAAAACTATACTGACAATACAAATAGAATGTTAAATGATTAAAATTGAAAAATAGTATGAAATCGGTAATGATAATATTCAATCAAGCCAATACAGAACGTGTATTATATCTTTTGGACCATCTTCATATTCGTGGCTATAGTTTTTGGGAGTCCGTTCAGGGGCGGGGGTCGCATTCGGGCGACCCAAGACAAGGTACGCATACGTGGCCGGAAATGAATTCCTCTGTCATCACTGTTGTTGATGACGACAAAGTGAAACCCTTGTTGGAAGCTGTACAAAAGTTAGATGCCAGAAACGAAGAAATCGGGGTGCGGGCTTTTGTCTGGAATATTGAAGCAACGGTATAATTTTTGACAAATAGACCTATTTTTTAGTTATTTATAATTTTGAAACGCACTCCCAACGGGAGTGCGTTTGGTTTATCTGTTTCATTTTTTTTCTTTCCATTTTTCTTTTCTCATTTTGTATTGATTTTTTTTATATCTTTGCAGTTTGTTAAACAATATATTAAAAAATAAATTATAAGAAAATGAAATCAGTATCAATGAGCGGTTCTCTTAGAGAGAACGTAGGGAAAAAAGATGCCAGATTACAAAGAGCATCGGGTATGATACCATGCGTTATGTATGGTGGTGGAAACCAACAGAATTTTCTTGTTCCGGAAACTTCTTTCAAAAATTTAATCTATACGCCGGAAGTCCGCTATGCTGTTATAGACATTAACGGTATTGAACACAAGGCTATCGTACAGGAAATACAATTCCATCCTGTTACAGAGAAAATTTTACATGTGGATTTTTTGGAAGTTGTTGACGGTAAACCTATCAACATTGCTATTCCTTTGCAGGTTAGTGGCAATTCTCCTGGTGTTATGCGTGGAGGTAAATTGTCCAAACGTGTACGTAAATTGAAAGTTTCAGGTTTGTTGGAAAATATTCCTGAAAATATTACGGTAGATATTAGCGGTTTGGATATTTTGGACAGCATACGTGTAGAAGACATTAAAATAGACAATGTACGTATTGCCGAAAATCCTTCCAAAGTAGTGGTTACGGTTATGACATCACGTAATGTTGATGAAAGTGCTCCTGCTGAAACTGCTGAAGCGTAAGAAAAGTGTTTTGTGTCATATAAAAAGTTTAAATCATTAAACAAAAAGAGCGGCTAAAAGCCGCTCTTTCTTTATTTGTGTTTTTATGTTATAGAGTAGGAATTGTTCCGCTTGGGATAGCACCTGTCCATGTTGCAGTTAAAGATTTGTTTTCATTATCTGTCCAATTGATAGTGATGGTGTAAATGTCACCTTCTTTTTTCACAACAACATCGCCTGTATATACACCTGTTTTTTGGAATATTTGACCGCGTGCCGGAACGCCTTCATGACCAAAGAAATAACCTGCAATACCTTTTGTGTTTAAATAAGTTTGAGGGTCTGCGTTTGTGTTTTTGACATAAGTGCCAGCTTCTAAAGTTTCTCCATTACAGAATAAACCTATGCTGATAAAATGTAAAGTGTCATAATAACTTTGTCCTTCATAATCTATTTTTACTATTTTATGCAAGGCTACTTCAATGTAATTGGTTGGAATTGTTTGTTGTTGATAGGTTTTTCCATAATTGTGTTGTACTGCTGTAGTCAGTTCAAAGGTTTCGCCGTTGTAGGTCATGGAACCACCGGTTACTGTAACTTCAGATTTGCTGTCATCTTTCTTTGCTTCTTCTTTTTTACTGTCCTTTTTGCAAGAACAAAATGCTACTACTGAAACAGATAGCATGATAAATAAAAACTTTTTCATTTTGTCTAAAATTTAAGTTAAAAATATGATTAATTATTTTGCAAAGATAATCATTTTTTTTGAAAGCAAGAAAAAATGTCCCAAAATGCTTTTTTTTAGAATTTAAGTTGCATTCCCATGCCGCCTTGGGCAGAAGGGTTGAGATACAGGGAGGCTTTTTCCAAGTCTAATATTTTTCCGGATTTGTTGATATAATAAAAACTCCGCAGCAGGAAAAATGTTCCCACGCCCATAGCCACGGCACCGCCTACCAACATAGTATATTTTACTTTGGGCATATACATATATTGGTTTTCAAAAAGTGTGAGCGAGCAAACCAAAGCCGATGTACCCAAACCAAAAATAGGTAAGCCCACATAAAAACTCCGTGCGGATTTTCTCATATAATAACCTGCTGTTTTGTAGCCCAAGTCTTCATTGTACAAATTGTCTATCTGTTGCATAAAAACCCGTTCTTGGGCGGTGGATTCTCTGAAATTCAGTATATAATTGGCTATATTTTCTTTGGAAATATCAAAAATGACATTGAATCTGTCCACCACCAATGAAGAATCTGTAGTGTTGATAATTTTTCCGAAAATGGTGTCCTGTTGGTTTTTAAGAACAATAGCATCGAGATATTGTTGGCAGTTGGCCTGCCAAACACCTGTACATATCGCAAGAATGATGAAAAATTTTTTCATTTTTTTGAGTGTTTTTATTTCTAATAATAACGAAAAAACAAAAACTTTAGTATGATAAACGGAATAAGAAAGTATCAAGTTTTGTATGATTTTTTTTTATACCTTTGCACGTATAAAAATACAAACATAATGCAAGAAATAAAATTTACAGATAAAAAAGAAACCCGTGCCGGTTTTGGTGAGGGTTTGGTAGAAGTAGGCAGACAACATCCGGAAGCCGTTTGCTTGTGTGCAGACTTGACCGGTTCGGTGAAAATGGATGGTTTTGCAAAAGCCTATCCGGAACGTTTTTTTCAAGTAGGTATAGCGGAAGCCAATATGGTAGGCATGGCTGCAGGTATGGCTCTTGCAGGCAAAACAGCCTTTGTGGGTTCCTTTGCCAATTTCTGCACCTCACGTGTTTTGGACCAAATACGTATGACGGTGGCCTATTCCAACACAAATGTGAAAATATGCGGTTCGCATGCCGGTATCACATTGGGAGAAGACGGTGCCACACATCAGGTGATGGAAGACATAGGCATAATGAAAACCTTGCCCAATATGGTGGTAATCAATCCTTGCGATTTCAACCAAACCAA
The DNA here is from genome assembly GCA_017618435.1 of Bacteroidales bacterium. Classification (GTDB taxonomy): domain Bacteria; phylum Bacteroidota; class Bacteroidia; order Bacteroidales; family WCHB1-69; genus UBA1205. The sequence continues at coordinate 7,825 of JAFZUH010000341.1, forward strand.
GGCTGCAACTCTTGCCATTGCCAATTACAAGGGACCGGTCTATTTGCGTTTCGGTCGTCCCAAAGTGCCTAATTTCACCCCCGAAAAACAAGAGTTTAAAATAGGAAAGGCTCTTGTGATGAACGAAGGCAGCGATGTTTCCATTTTTGCTACAGGACATTTGGTATATCCCGCTTTGCAGGCCGCCTATATTCTTTATCAAAAAGGTGTCAGTGCAGAAGTGATAAATATACATACCATCAAACCTTTGGATACGGAACGTATTTTGAAATCCGTTAGCAAAACACGTTGTGTTGTTACCGCAGAAGAACATCTTATCAATGGAGGTTTGGGCGACAGTATAGCACAAGTGTTGGTAAGAAACTTGCCTTGTCCGCAAGAATATGTCGCTATGGACGACTGCTTCGGTCAAAGCGGAAAACCTGAACAATTGTTGGAAGAATATCATTTGAATGAAGCCGCTATTGTTGAGGCTGCCATCAAAGTAATTGCCAGAAAAGGATGTTAATATAAAAAACAATAATATAATGTCAAAAAAAGTTATTCACACCAATCAAGCCCCTGCTGCTATCGGTCCGTATAGCCAAGCAATAGAAGCAAACGGATTTTTGTATATTTCGGGGCAAATACCTGTAGAACCCGCTTCGGGAAATGTACCCGAAGGTATAACAGCACAAACCGAACAAGTGTTGAAAAATTTGGGAGCCATTCTCAAAGAAGCCGGTTATGACTACAAACACGTTGTCAAAACAACTTGTTTGTTGAGTGATATTCAGAACTTTGCTCCGATGAATGAAGTTTATGGAAAATATTTCTCAACAGAATGTCCCGCCAGAGCGGCTTTTGCCGTGAGAGATTTGCCAAAAGGTGTTTTGGTTGAAATAGAGGCTATTGCCACCAAATAAAGAACAAAAAAATTATTAATCATTAAAAATAGAACAAAAATGTTAAAAAAAATTGGATTTTTAGTTGCAATCGCTGCCTTGTGCCTGCCGATTTCAGCACAAGAAAAAAGCAATGACAGCGGTTATGTTTTCACAACAGTTAAAGAGATACCCATTACCTCTGTAAAAAATCAGTATAATGCCGGAACCTGCTGGTGTTATAGCGGTTTGGGATTTATTGAAGCCGAATTGCTTCGTATGGGTAAAGGCGAACACAATTTGTCTGAAATGTATCTCGTTCATCACACTTATATGGACAGAGCAATAGCTGCCGTTCGTACTCACGGTGATGTTTCTTTCTCTCAAGGCGGTTCATTCTATGATGTTATTTATGGAATGAAAAACTATGGTCTTGTTCCGGATGCCGAAATGCCTGCCGGCGTTATGTATGGCGATACCTTGTCAAATCATAGTGAACTTTCTGTTTTTGCCGATGCATGTGTGAATGCTGTTGCAAAAGGCAAACTCAAAAAATTCCAATCAGACAAAGACGGTAACAAACTGTGGTACAAAACCCTCAAAGCCATTCATGATATTTATTTGGGTGCTTGCCCTGAAGAATTTATGTATAACGGCAAAAAATATACTCCTCAATCTTTCTATCAATCATTGGGATTGAATGCTGATGATTATGTTTCAATTACCTCTTATACCCATCATCCGTTTTATGAAACATTTGTTCTTGAAATTCAAGACAATTGGCGTTGGGGACAATCATACAATGTTCCAATAGACGAATTTATGGCCATATTTGACAATGCCATAGACAAAGGCTATACCATTGCATGGGGCAGTGATGTAAGCGAAGAAGGGTTCCGTTGGAGCAGAAAAACAGGTGCTTGCGTGCTTCCTGATTATGACGCCAAAGCCGACCAAGCAGCAAGCGGCAGCGATATGGCACATTGGACTGGTTTGAGCAAAACCGACAAAGCCAAAGAAGCCGAAAAACACCCGACTCCACAACGCTGGGTTTCCCAACAAGAAAGACAAGAAGGTTATGACAATTGGGAAACTACTGATGACCATGGTATGTTAATCTACGGAAAAGCAACAGACCAACTTGGCAATGAATATTATATGGTAAAAAATTCTTGGGGCGATTATGGTCCGTATCATGGAATGTTCTATGCAAGCAAGGCATTTGTCCGTTACAAAACAATGAACATTGTTGTTCACAAAGATGCTATTCCAAAAGATATTAAAAAGAAATTAGGTTTAAAATAATTGTTTTTGGGTTAATAATGAAAATAGCGAATTCTTTTTAGGTTCGCTATTTTTTATAACAATTGTCCGATGATTATTTGGAATCCATGGCATGGTTGCAACAAGGTGAGTGAAGGCTGCGAACATTGCTACATGTATTTTCTTGACAGCAAAAGAGGCATAGACACCTCTAAAATTTTTCGCACGCGACAATTCAACATGCCTTTGCAACGCACCCGAAACGGCAATTACAAATTGCCATCGGGTATGTCGTTGTATGTAGGGCTTTCCACCGATTTTTTTGTAGAGGCTGCCGACCGCTGGCGGGAAGAGGCGTGGAAAATTATCCGCAAACGGTCGGATATTGTCTTTCGTCTGCTCACCAAACGAGCCTATAGAATAGCCTCTTGTTTGCCTGCCGATTGGGGAGAGGGCTACGAAAACGTATTGCTTAGCGTTACCTGCGAAAATCAAAAACGGGCAGATGAAAGGCTGCCTGTTTTGCTTGACATTCCCGCCAAACACAAGGGTTTTATGGCTGCACCGCTTATTGGTGCTATAGATGTGGAAAAATATCTGCAAACCAATCAAATAGAAGAAGTCTTGTGTGGAGGTGAAAATTATGACGGCTCCCGACCCTGTCATTACGAGTGGGTGAAAAGCCTTTCAGACCAATGCCGGCGATACAATGTAACATTTGATTTTATCGAAACGGGCAGTATTTTTGTCAAAGACGGGCATACCTATCATATTCCCGACAAACGCACACAAAGTCTGCAAGCGTTTAAATCGGGACTCAGTTTCAAGGGAAAAGAAATGAACTTCAAATTGTTTTCCGCTGACAACGTATTGTTTGACAACAATTCTCTGCCGGCACCTTTTTTCCGTGACCATTGCCACACATGTGGCTCTAAAATGACTTGCAACGGTTGTTCCAATTGCAATGCCTGTGACAAATAGTTACAATGATTAAAAAACTTTATAACGATAAGATTTTTAGTGATTTAATTGTGTTTTCAGCCTACTTTTTGACCAAT
>JAFZUH010000342.1 GCA_017618435.1 Bacteroidales bacterium
AATAAACGCATATCAGTGTGTAAGGTCTCTATATTCTGGTCTTTGGCTACCGTACGAATGATGATACCCATGTGAGGTGGCTTTATTTTCAGCATTATATCCCTCAACCGATTTCGTTCCGCCTTCGATTTTATCTTCTGTGAAACCATTACCTCATCAGAGAAAGGCAACATAATGCAGAATCGTCCGACTAATGAAATTTCACCGACCAAACGAGGACCTTTGGTAGAGATTGCTTCTTTGGATATTTGTGTCAATATCAAATCCCCTGCTGAAAGCACATCTTTTATTTCACCATGTTTATCTATTTCATCTATTAGTTTTACATCTGATAACGAAGGACTTTTAACATTACCTTGCAAACATTGTTTGGTATATGCATGAAATGTAGTAAATCTACTACCAAGATCCTGATAATGCAAAAACGCATCTTTTTCACAACCAATATCTACAAATGCAGCATTAAGACCGGGTATCAGTTTTTTCACTTTGCCCACATAAATATCGCCCACCCGAAAGCTATTGGATTGCTTTTCTTTATGCAGTTCTACCAACACCTTGTTCTCCAACAATGCTATTTGCACATTGCCATCTCGACTGTCTATATATAATTCTTTACTCAAAGTAAGGTTATTTTTATCAAATAGTACATACAACTAATAAAAAAAACTAAACCACACATTCACTATATCGGGGAATATGTGATTTAGTTCAAAATATAAGAAGTTTAAAATGTATTATTTCTTCTTGTGTCTATTTTTACGTAAACGTTTTTTGCGTTTATGAGTAGACATCTTGTGTCTTTTCCTCTTTTTTCCACTAGGCATAATTACACTCTATTTTTTTATTTAACTTTTGCTTTTACAACTGTAGAAAAAGATTTTGCTGGTTTGAAAGCAGGAATCTTGTGAGCAGGGATAATAAGTGTTGTACCTTTAGAAATATTTCTTCCGGTTTTCTTTGCTCTTTCTTTAATAATAAAACTACCAAAACCTCTTAAATATACGTTTTCTTTTTTTAACAAAGAACCTTTTACGGTTGTCATAAAAGAATCAACAACAACTTGAACTGCGGCTTTATCTACACCCGTTTTGTTTGCAATTTCTGATACTAAATCTGCTTTTGTCATTTTTACTTACTTTTTTAATTATTAATTTCAAAATTTAGATTGCAAAGGTACAATATTATTTTGAATATTAGCGAAATAAATCAAAAAAAAATTGCATATTTTTCACAACAAACTAACAATCAATTTATTGTGTTTAAATTTTATGACTTCGGTTGCGTATTATTTGCCTTTTTATGTTCCCAAGATACAATAAATTGCGATAATGGTTTGTAACAAAAAAGAATTATTGCGAACAATCCTATTGTTATCCATGTATCAGCCAAATTAAACACTGCAGGGAAAAAATTAAAAGCAGAACCTCCTATCAACGGTAAGAAATCTGGAAAATTGATTGTAAACAAATCAAATTGTATCATATCAACAACCTTTCCTTGCAGTATAGGAGCATATCCCCCACTCTCAGGAAATAATTGGGCTACGGCTCCAAAATATTCACTTTTAGAAAATATCTGTCCGTAGCAAAAACAATCTATCACATTGCCAATTGCACCGGCAAAAACAAAAACAGTAAACACCAACAATCGTTTAGGCACTTCGTTTTTTGTCATTTTAAATATTGCATAGCCGATAAAAACAGCCGCAATCAATCTAAATAATGTAAGAAAAATCTTTCCATTGATACCGCCGAAACTCATACCAAAAGCCATGCCTTCATTTTCTATAAAATGCAATAAAAACCATTGACCGAAAATGGCATGCTCTTCTCCCAGATACATGTGTGTTTTGATCCATATTTTCAATATTTGATCCAAAACAATCAAAAATATGGCCAAAAGAACAGAAAATGTGAGTCTTTTTTTCACCTATTTCTTCTTTTTCTCGTTTATTTTGGCATCATACGAAAGCGTTGCATGGGGCACACTCATCAATCTTTCTTTGGGTATCAACTCACCTGTTTCCCTGCAAATGCCGTATGTCTTATTTTCAATACGTATCAAGGCTGCTTCTAAATTCTTGATATACTTTTCCAAACGACCAGCCAAACGGCTATTTTCTTCTTTAAACAATGTAGATTGCCCTTCTTCCAACAACTTAAACGAAGGCGAAGTATCCATTACATCATTACCCTTTGAACCGTTGACAGCATCAGCAAATTGTTTCATATCTTCACGAGCCTTCGCTAACTTTTCCAATATCAACTCTTTAAACTCTTGTAATTCTTCATC
>JAFZUH010000343.1 GCA_017618435.1 Bacteroidales bacterium
CACGTGCGTATCACCAATGCAAACGTTGAACCTGTGTTCTTTTCTTATCCTGCCAATGCAGAAATAGATGCCATTGTTGCCAATGTGGTAAAAAATCCTCCTATTTATGATTTTGTGGCTGAAGATGGTTTCGGACATCATTTTTGGGTAATTGATGACAAAAATACCATTAACCGTATTTCTGAAATTTTCAAAAACGATATACCTTATTTGTATGTTGCTGACGGACACCACCGTACGGCTGCCGCTGCTTTGGTAGGTGCTGAAAAGAAAAAAAACAATCCTAACCATACCGGCAATGAAGAATATAACTATTTTATGGCAGTTATATTCCCGGACAATCAATTGAAAATAATTGACTACAACCGTGTTGTTAAAGATTTGAACGGTTTGACAGCCGAACAGTTTGTCGGAGCCTTGAAAGAAAACTTCGATATTGAATGCAAAGGCGAATCAGGAGAACCTTACAGACCGACCAATTTGCACAATTTCTCTATGTATTTGGAAGGCAAATGGTATTCTTTGACTGCAAAACAAGGTACTTATAACGACAATGACCCGATTGGCGTATTGGATGTAACTATACTTTCCAATTTGGTGCTTGACAAAATTTTGGGTATCAAAGATTTGAGAACTGACAAGAGAATTGACTTTGTCGGCGGTATCCGCGGTTTGGGTGAATTGAAACGCAGAGTAGACAGCGGCGAAATGAAAGTGGCTTTCGCTTTGTATCCTGTTTCAATGAAACAAATTATCGATATTGCAGACAGCGGCAATATCATGCCTCCCAAAACTACGTGGTTTGAACCTAAATTGCGTTCAGGTTTGGCTATTCACGTTTTGGAATAGGAAAGTACAATTAAATAAGATAATAAAAAATGAAAGGGCTGGTGTAAAAACCAACCCTTTTTGTTCGTATGCAGCAAGCCCGTTTAGTCATTTTTGCCAATCATAGCATTGACATTTCTTGCAAAGAGAACTTTTTGCCCTGTTTCCTGTCCATAGACCAGACTGCAATATCCGATTATTTAAACAAATATATGTGTTTGAATAATTGTGAGGATACAGTTGAACCTTTCGTCTGGATTGAAGAAACCGGTTTGCCTTACCGTTTCCTTTTTTATGGCATAGAAATAAAAATGGAGAAAAATCTGATACAGATGAATTTTCCGTTTATTTTTCGGGCGATTGTTGATTTTGTGCCATTGCGAATGGCTTTGCTGCAATTGTGCCGAACCTTGTTAGGTGCATTGGGTACAACTGAAATGGTTTTCTGCCCTTCGTTTTGGCAACAGACAGCCTTGGAATGCCATACCGAATGGGGAGAAAAACGCTTGCTGCAAATGCAGGAAAAAATCATGAACAAGAGTACGTCATACAAGCGGACGAAATTGAATCTGGCTCATTGTATGGGGGAGGCTTTGGGAGATTTTGCCCGATTTCCCGACAAGAAATACAGGGGATGGCTGATTTGTGATTTGAATAGATAAACAAAAAAAGGGATATTCCAAGAATATCCCTTTTTAATGATTGTTAAACTTTAAGAGTTCTTTTATTTGTTGAATTTTTTTGCTACTTCTTTCAACATCACTTCTGTCATTTTGTCCAAGTCGTAAACGTATGACAGATTCCAATCTTTTTTGGATTGGTCATCGTTGATGCTTTGTGGCCAAGAATCTGCTATGGCTTGACGGAAATCAGGTTCATAATCGATGGTGAAATCCGGCATTTGTTTTTTGATGGATTTGAATACATCGTCAGGGCAGAAACTCATACCGCCAATATTGTAACTTTCTTTTACCGTCAGTTTGTCGGCATCTGCCTGCATAATGTCTATTGTTGCTTTGATGGCATCGGGCATAAACATCATGGGCAAATATGTTTTTTCTGACAAGAAACAGGTGTAGTGATGGTTTTTGATGGCTTCATAATAAATTTCAACAGCGTAGTCAGTGGTACCGCCGCCTGCTTCGGTTTTGTAACTTATCAAACCCGGGTAACGTACACTACGGGTATCTACACCATAACGTTTGTTGTAGTATGCAATCCAACGTTCGCCTGCCAATTTGCTGATACCATAAACCGTATTGGGATCCATAACACATTGTTGAGGTGTGTTTTTGGTAGGAGTGCTTGGTCCGAAAACAGCGATACTGCTCGGCCAGAACAGTCTTTTGAGTTTCAATTCGCGGGCTATGTCCAAAACACCCAACAAACCTTTCATATTAATATCCCAAGAGGGGAGAGGTTTTTTTTCTGCATTGCCCGACAAGATAGCGGCCAAGTGATAAATTTGGGTGATACCGTATTTTTTCACCACTTCGGCAACTTTGTCTGTTTCCAATGCGTTTACGATTTCAAAAGGACCGCTTTGGCAAATATCTTCACCTGCTTGGCGAATATCTGCAGCAACAACATTGCTATCCCCATACATTTTTCTAAGTTCGAGGGTCAATTCTGAACCAATTTGACCGGCACAGCCTATAACTAATATTTTATCCATGTTTGTTACGTATTTTTTTAATTTTTGCAAAAGTAGAAAAAATAAATAGAATAAGATTGTTTTTGGGGGTATTTTTTTTCAAGTTTTTTATTTTTTCCTTGTTTTGTCTGTCATACAAGTGTAAATGAAAGTTTTATAGGTCTGTTAAAAGAAATCCCATATAGAAAGGAAGAGTAAGTAGGGCACCTGTCCGTCCTACATTATAATCTCCTAATTTTATGGCATGGTTAACATGATATTTCTCGGTATGTTTCAATATGGTTTGTACGGATTTTGCATTTCCACTTTGTGCTTTGCATTCTACAATTACACATTCACCTTTGTAGCGTAGTACAAAATCTATTTCCAATCCGCTTTCTTTGTGGTAATAATGAAATTTTCTTCCATTTTCCTGTAATGAACTAACTACATCAAGCAAAGTATATAAATGCATGTTAGCTTCATATTTTTCGGTTATCTTTTTTCTGTTCATTTTACCTCCCATACTTGTTATCTACTATTCCACAAAATATAATCCAATATTTTAATATCTGATAAATTATATTCTGGAAAATATTCTTTGAAATCTTGAATAGATTTTTGTATGCTTGGCTCTTGTAATTTCTTATTTTCAATTTCAATTATTGTTTTATAAACTTTTTTAGTATTTTCTAATTTTTCATCTTTATTATTTCCAGATACTTCGAGTTTTAAGTTTTTTAAAACATATTGGTCCCATATTGGCATATCAGGATTTATTGTTGAAAGTAATTTGCTACAAAAAGATGCCTCTATATTACCAGTTTCTTTATACATATAATCTAGCATTTCATCGAAACTAATGTTCTTCTTATTCTTAATTGATTCAAAGTAAGTATAGAAAGTATTTCTCCATTTTGAATCTCTTCTAACACGATAAAATGCATTAAATCTTGTTTGAAATTCAGTATCTTGACTTACAACACATTTATAAAGATTATCTTTAATATAATTATACTTATCTAATGCTAAAAATCTTATTATTGCATTTTTTTGAAAATTTTTAAAACTATAGTCCATGATTACTACTATCTAATTATAATAATCGATTATATCATTACTATTTCCAAGCGACTTTCAAATGCAAAAGTATAATTTTTTTCTTTTTGGTGCCTTTTTAGGGTGGTAAAAAAATGTTATTTTGAGGTATTGGGGACAGCCATGAAAAGTTATTTTTTTTTGCAGAACGGAAAAATCAAAAAAAAAATTGAAAAAAAGACAATTTTGTAAAAAAAAATATATACTTTTGCAAAACGGAATATCAAAATAATGGTAAAAATCAGCGGAATTAGTTTTTTGAATC
>JAFZUH010000344.1 GCA_017618435.1 Bacteroidales bacterium
ATTACTATAAGCATTGAAAAAAATGTTACCTTTGTAAAATTTAAAAGAATAAATATGGGAAAGGTTATTGCTATTGCAAATCAAAAAGGAGGAGTTGGAAAAACCACAACAGCCATCAATTTGGCTGCAAGTTTGGCTATATTGGAACATAATGTATTGGTTATAGATGCGGACCCACAAGCAAATACGTCATCGGGCTTGGGCATAGACCCCAACAATATTACCAATAGTATATACGAAATACTTACAGGGCAAGCGGATATAAAAGATACTATCCGCAAAACCGATGTACCTAATTTGGACATCATACCCGCCCATATTGATTTGGTGGGAGCAGAAATAGAAATGGTCAATTTGTCCAATCGTGAAACGATGATGAAACAAGCCTTGGACACCGTTGTTGATCAATATGAGTTTATTATTATAGATTGTGCTCCGTCTTTAGGCTTAATCACGGTAAATGCCCTCACCTGTGCCAACTCGGTGCTTATACCTGTCCAATGTGAATATTTTGCCTTGGAAGGTTTAGGCAAATTGCTCAATACCATCAAATTGGTTCAAACCAATCTCAACCCCGAACTTGGCTTGGAAGGCATTTTGCTTACCATGTATAACAATAGAACTAGACTGGCCAACGATGTAGTGGAAGATGTGAGAACACATTTCAAAAATTTGGTATTCTCTACCATTATTTACAGAAATGTCCGACTGGCAGAGGCTCCAAGTTACCAAAAACCGGTATTGTTATATGACGCTTCTTCCAAAGGTGCCACCAACTATTTGAATTTGGCAAGAGAAATTTTAACAAAAAACGAAAAAAACAAGTAAAATATGCCTACCAAAAAAGAACAAGCAACACAAAAGCCACAAGAACTTGTGTCCACAAATACACATAGCAAAGGACACGGTTTGGGCAAGGGTATCGGTGCCCTATTGGGTAGCACACCGGATGTAAGCATTGTAACCCCTCAATCACCAAGTCGCATTCAAGAAAAGGAATTTGAAAAAATAAAAATCAGTCTTATTGATACCAATCCTTGGCAACCCCGTTCCGAATTTGAAGAAGAAGCCTTGGCTGAATTGGTGGAATCAATAAAAACAAACGGACTGATACAACCGATAACTGTCCGCTTGGGCAAAAACGGACGCTATCAACTCATTGCAGGAGAAAGACGTTTAAGAGCCAGCAAATTGGCAGGCATGGAAACCATTGCCGCTTTTATCAGAACGGCCAACGATATGCAGATGTTGGAAATGGGTCTTGTGGAAAATATTCAACGAAAAGACCTCAACCCGATTGAAATAGCCCTGTCGTTTCAACGTTTGATGAACGAATGCAATCTGAAACAAGATGAACTGGCAGCCAAAGTCGCCAAAAGCAGACCACTCATTGCCAACTATTTACGTTTATTAAAACTTTCGACTCCCGTACAAAAATATATTTGCGAAGGTCGAATATCTATGGGACATGCCAAAATGCTCGCCTCTTTGGACGATATTGACCAACAAAAAGAAATCGCAGACAAAGTCATAGCGGACGACTTGTCGGTGAGACAATTGGAAAATCTGATTAAAAAAATCAACCAAGATAAAAATGCAGATAAGAAACCAACAAAAATTGCCCTTCCCCAGCATTTGGTTTCTGTTCGCCAACAATTATCGGAATACTATCACGCTGACATCAAAATCAATCGCAATATAAAAGGCAAAGGTCAAATTGTTCTTGCCTTTAAAAACGATAAAGATTTGGAACGTATTCTTGATTTGTTGAAAAAATAAGCCTATGAACAAATTGCATTTACGTTTGTTGTTGTTACTTTTGTTTTGTCTTTCCACGCATTGTATGTTGGCACAAGACAACAACAACGATTTGCATATCAAAGACACACTATCGCCCAAAGCAAGCAAAACGCATTTGCATTCACCTAAAAAAGCCGCATGGATGTCGGCAGTTTTGCCCGGGTTGGGACAAGCCTACAATCATAAATACTGGAAAATCCCTATTGTCTATGTGGGTTTTGGCGGTGCAGGGGTAGGCATTTATTTTCTCAACAAAAATTTCACCTACTACCGCAACGAATACCGATACAGATTAAACGGACAAACAGACAAACTTAAACCCGAATTGGCCTCGTGGAGCGATGAAAACATTGATGCCATGCAAACTTATTATCTCCGCTATTTGGAAATTGTTTCCATTGCTACCGTGTTGTGGTATCTTGTCAATATTATTGATGCCGTTGTTGATGCCCATCTGTTCTATTTCGATGTTTCAGATAACCTTGCTTTGTCCATAAAACCCAATATCACAACATCAAATCTGTTTGGAAAAAACCAATTGTTTAACGAAATTTCTTTAACTTTAAAATTTTAAAATTTATGAATATTGCTATTGTCGGTTATGGAAAAATGGGTGAACAAATCGAGATTGTAGCCAATGAAAACCAAGATAAAATTGTTGCATATATAGATGATGCCAACGATTGGAAAAAATATGCTGACAAAATTAAAACGGCAGATGTAGCCATTGAATTTTCCACACCGCAAAGTGTCATAGAAAACATTTATCATTGTTTCGAGTTGGATATTCCGATTATTGTCGGTACAACAGGTTGGTACAATGAAATAGAAACAATAAAAAACAAATGTTTGTCAGGCAATCATAGTTTATTGTATGCCTCCAATTTCAGTTTGGGTGTCAATCTGTTTTTTGCCCTCAACAGATATTTGGCCAACTTGATGAAAAATCAAGACACTTACGATGTCAGTATTGAAGAAATTCACCATATCAACAAAAAAGATACCCCAAGCGGTACAGCCATTACACTTGCCAATGACATTATCAAAACAATAGACAACAAAAAATCATGGATAAACGAAATGAATGACAATAGCAGCGAATTGTCTATCAAATCGGAACGCCAAAGCAACAACGTTGGCACTCATATCGTTTCCTATACTTCAGAATGGGACACCATGGAAATAAAACATACCGCCCTAAACCGAAAAAGTTTTGCTATCGGTGCTGTAAAATCTGCACATTGGTTAATGGGCAAAAAAGGATTTTTTAATATTAACGACATGCTTAAACTCAAATAACTTATGACTTTTTCCATTACCTTTCTTTTCATATTTTGTTTAGCCTACTACATCGGTACTTTTGCAGGATTGTGGGGAGTATTCAAAAAAGCAGGACAAAAACCATGGTTGGCACTCATTCCGCTTTACCATTATTATATATGGTTAAAAGTGATAGAAAGACCACTTTGGTGGTTGATATTTTTCGCTATTCCTTATCTCAACGTATTTATGTTTATGTTGGCAATATGGAAAACATACCGACTATTTGACAAAACAAGATATGTCGAACTCGTGCCTATGACCATGTTCCCTTTTGTTGGAATGATATATGTAGGATTTTCCCAAAAAGAAACATTTTACACAAGACAATCTGTTCCTAAAAAAGAACTCGGTTTTTGGCACTCCAAACCTTTGAGCAAAACCAACAAATCAAAACACACGGAAGAAGGCTTTGTAAAAACCAAAACCAGAAGTTGGACAGATGCTCTTATCTACGCTGTTGTGGCTGCTTATATTATCAGAACATTCCTTTTTGAATTTTACAAAATACCCACCTCATCAATGGAATCAACCTTAATGGTCGGCGATTTTCTGATGGTCAGCAAAACGGCATACGGTCCCAAAATACCACAAACTCCTATTGCGGTACCCTTTATGCATAACATTCTACCTTTCACCAAAGGTACAAAATCTTATATAGAATCTATACAATTCCCCTATTACAGATTTCCCAAACGTACAGATATAAAACGTTATGACGCTGTTGTATTTAACTATCCTGACGGAGATACGGTTGCCTTAGAACGCAGCAACGAAAGCTATTATGCTATTTTAAGAGCCATAAAAAAAGCATTTCAAAATCCACAAAAATACGCTTCCCAATATTATTTTTTCAATGGAAATTGGCACCAATATACCGAATTGCTCCAAAAATATGGCATAGGATACTATAACGGCAAAGAATATGATGTTATCAACAAAGAATATCATGTTATCTACCGACCAATTGACAAAAGAGACAACTATATCAAACGTTGTGTCGGAATGCCCGGCGACAAACTGAAAATTATAAACGGCGTTTTATTCATCAATGGAGAAAAAGCCTACTTGCCGGAAAAATCCCAACTGATGTATGATGTGGTTACCAATGGTTTGGATATTGGTGAAGAAAATCGCAAAAAACTCAACATCAATGAAGAAGACCACTATCAAATCGGAACCAACGAATTTATTTACCATTTGTTCCCCGAACAAGTAGCAACAATCAAAAACTATCCCAACGTGATTTCCATCACACCAATGATTTCCGCTGACAGCATTTGGGAAGAAGATATTTTTCCGCAAGACAGCCGATACCCTTGGAACAAAGACAATTTTGGCGAAATTACCATTCCCAAAGCAGGTGAAAGCGTAACCATCAACGATTCTACTATCTGCTTGTATGCAAGAATTATCAAAAACTATGAAGGAAACAAATTGGAAATCAAAAACGGGAAAATACTTATCAATGATAAGGAATGTCAATCATATACTTTCCAGATGAATTATTATTGGATGATGGGCGACAACCGACACAATTCTTTAGATTCCCGCTATTGGGGTTTTGTACCTGAAAATCATATTGTTGGAAAAGCAAGTTTTGTCTGGTTGAGTTTGGATAAATTCAAAAATTGGGGAGAAGGCAAAATCCGTTGGAAAAGAATGTTCAGAAAAATTAAATAAAATATGAAAACGTTAAAAATTATTTGCTGTATTCTTTGTTTGTTGTTCGCAGGCAACAACATATCTTTGGCTCAGAAAAAGCACAAACCTTTTTCCGGCGAAATTACCTACAAACTATCCTACAATAATTTATCCGAAGAAATGAGTACTCTTCAATCCATTCTGCCGTCCAATATAAATATATATGTAAAGGATAGTACTATATTAATGAATATTTCTGTTTTTGATCAATCTATCAAAATCATCAAAAATGCCAATGACGATAACGTTATTCTTCTGTTCAATATGGCAGGAATGACTATGGCAACAGAAATATCGCCCAACGATTCAATTGCCTTATTCAATAAATTAAAAGCAATGTCAGGACAAACCAAAGACACTTCCGTTATTCTCAAAGAAAACTCAAAAACCCAAAAGATATGCGGTTACACTTGCCAAGGCTATGATATGTATAAATTGGACACCAACGGCAAAGAACAATTATTCGCCACCCAATTTATATGCCCCGATTTTCTGCCTTGGTTTTACAATGGTCTTGTGTTTTATATTGAAACTATCGGTAGTGAGCAACAAGCCATGTCTTTTGTTGCGGAAATAACCAAAATAACATCTAAAAAACTCTCTGACGATATTTTTGCCGTTCCGCAAAATGCCATACGTATGAAGCTTGAAGATTTATTAAATAGTTTTACGGGAAACGAATAAAAAATAGTAACTTTGCAACATTATTAATTAATATATTTTATTCAAATGAAAAAGACAATTATTGCACTATTAATTTGTAGCAGTTTTTTGACAATCAACACAATTTCAGCACAAAAAAAGGGAAAGAAATCTTTTGCAGGTACCGTTACCTACAAAATAAGTTATGAAGGCGATATAGACCCTCAAAAAATAGCACAACTGCCCACCAAACAAACAACTTCTGTTTTTGAAAACAACACAAGAAGTGCTTATCCCGGTATTCCCCAATATATTATTTCACTTGGAGATTCTTGTAAACAAATTATCCTATTTGATATTCCGGGGTCTCAAATTGCTGTTATTTCCAATAAAGATGAGGTACTTGAAAATCTTGGGAATTGGAATTATACTTATGAAAAAACAAGCGACTCAAAAACAATTTGCGGTTATGTTTGTTCAGGATATAAAATAACCATCACCGACAAAGAAGATGAAGCATCTGAAGCACAAACCGTTATAACCTATACCACTACCGAAATCGGTCTCAACAGTGCCATAAACAGCACAAGTACACCCGGTTTGGAAGGTTTCCCCTTATATAGTCAAGTAAACGCTAATGGAATTATTCGGACGATAGAAGCGACCGAAGTAAAAAAAGC
>JAFZUH010000345.1 GCA_017618435.1 Bacteroidales bacterium
TACTCGTAACAACGACATAAAACAATCTCCAATTACAATAACCCTTGTTGATGACGGACAAGAACATATTGTCGAAATATAGAATGATTTACCGGCAAAACAGGTGCGAAACCAATAAAAAAATAACCTTTTACCCAGCCCCTCTCCAAATGGAGAGGGGCTGGGTAACTCACAAAAAAAATTGTATCTTTGCAAATCATCACATGAATAAAACGTATAAAAAATAAACAACGATGAAGATTGTAGCGGTTGAACCTATTGGAATCAGTGCCAATTTGGCGCAACAATTAGTGGAAAAATTCAAAGGCATGGGACACGATTTTGTATGCTATGCCGACAGAAAAGAAGACGAAGCCTCTCTTATAGAAAGAATGCAAGATGCTGACATTGTTATTGTTTCAAATATAAAAATATCAAGTGCAGTATTAGAACGTTGTTCCCGTTTAAAAATGTTATCTGTTGCTTTTACGGGTATAGACCATATAGATTTGAATTATTGCCGGCAACGTCATATTGCCATTTGCAATGCTTCAGGCTATGCTACCAAGGCTGTAGGGGAATTGGCAATAGGTTTGATGTTAGATGTTTACAGAAACATTACCTCTTTTGATGCTTCCATACGCGAAGGAGGTTCAAGAGGAATGCACTTGGGCAGACAATTGTACGGCAAAACGGCGGGAATTGTCGGCACAGGAGCCATAGGTTGTCAAACAGCCGAATTGTTGTTGGCATTCGGTTGCAAGGTGGTGGCATGGAGCAGAACAAAAAAACAACAACTGATAAACAAAGGTGTTGAGTATCTGGATTTGGAAGACTTGATGTCTGTTGCCGATATTGTTTCGTTGCATGTACCATTGACAGACGAAACTTATCATTTAATAGATGCGGAGAAACTGTCATTGTGCAAATCTTCGGCCATACTTATCAATACGGCACGAGGCAATGTGATAGACAACACTGCATTGGCTATAGCCTTAAAAGAAGGTAAATTGGCAGGAGCAGGAATTGATGTTTTTGAAACCGAACCGCCATTACCGCCCCATCACCCTTTGTTTGAGGCTCCGCATTGTGTAATGATACCCCATGTGGGCTATGCCACCGAAGAGGCTTTCGCCCATCGTATCAATATCGTGTTGGATAATATTTATGCTTACTTGTCAGGAAAAGTTATTAACAATTGCTTGTAGAAAAACATATATATAAAATAATTGTTAATCAATATATTATATATATTTTTAACAATATTAACAGACAAAAAACTAACTATTTCTGTTAATAAGTATATTGTTGAATTTTTGGTTTTATCTGCAAATATATTATATCTTTGCAAATGCGAAATTCCACCTTGGAATAAGGTATGGTGAATTTTTGAAATCCGCCACTGGTTTAGAGGGGAATTAGTACAAAAAAGTTCTTTTTTTCTTATTCTATTTTGGTTAAATTTTTAAGCAAGATTTGTCTGTTATCGTCTTGCTTATTTTTAAAAGCCAACTGGGGAAAAAATGGGAAAAACGGGGATTTTTTGTTGTTAAAACAAGAAAAAACGGATTATTGGATAAAAAATGGCATTTAAGGGACTGATAAAATTGGACGACAGGGGCAGATTTCAATTGCCGGCAGATATCTTTCGAGAGTTAGATGAGCGTGCCCATGGTCGTTATGTTGTCAATAGAAGTACCGATAAATGCGTAACATTGTATCCGGGAGATGTTTGGGACATAGTACGTGCCAAATTGGACAAAATCAACGTTTTTGACCCGAAAAAGAGGGCTTTGGTGCGTTATTTTGTCGGCAGTGCGACAGAAATTTCTTTAGACGGAAAAAATCGATTGCTGATACCGAAAGACTTGAAGGAATACGCTTGTTTTGGAAAAGAGATTCTGGCTGTCCGTCTCAATCCTTTTGTTGAATTGTGGAATCCGACATTGTATGATAAGCAAATGGAAGAAACGCTTAAATGCAATCCGGAGGATGTTTCTATGATAGCAAATGAAATTTTTGGTGATGGAAGCGAATTCAACATATCATAGTGCCGTATTATTAAAAGAGAGCATAGAAGGCTTGGCTGTCAATCCCGAAGGAACCTATGTAGATGTTACTTTTGGGGCTGGCGGACATTCCAAGGCTATTTTGGAGCATTTGAATGAAAACGGCAGATTGTTCGCTTTTGACCAAGATGAAGAAAGCCTGCAAAACAAAATAGATGACCATCGCTTTACTTTGATAAATGCAAATTTCAAATATCTTAAAAATCATTTGAATGTGTACGGTGTCAAGCAGGTTGATGGCATTTTGGCCGATTTGGGTGTGTCTTCCCATCAGTTTGATGCCGAACATCGCGGTTTTTCCATTCGGTTCGATTGTCCTTTGGATATGCGTATGGATACACGAAAACCGTTGACGGCAAAAGATATTCTAAATACCTATTCTGAATTGGATTTGAGGCGAATATTTTATAATTACGGAGAAATACACAACGCCAACAAATTGTCTGCAGTGATAGTTGCAGAAAGAAAACAACAGGAATTTGACACCTCTATGGATTTTCAGCACAGAATAAGTTCCTGTATTCCCGCCAAACGGGATTTTAAATATCTGGCACAGGTGTATCAAGCCTTGAGAATAGAGGTGAATGATGAAATGAAAGCATTGGAAGCGATGTTGTTGCAAAGCAAAACAATGCTTAAAACCAAGGGACGTTTGGTGGTGATTTCCTATCATTCGTTAGAGGACAGATTGACAAAATTTTTTATCAGAAGCGGTAATTTTGAAGATAAAATAGAAAAAGATATGTATGGCAATGTGTTAAGTCCTTTTGTGGCTGTCAATCGCAAGGCCATTGTTCCAAGTCAAGAAGAATTGGAAAAGAACAACAGAAGCAGAAGTGCCAAACTACGTATTGCAGAAAGGAGTGTTTATGAGTAATTCTTTTAGACCTGTAGACCCTCCCAAAAATGTTGATAATATTGAAATTCAACAAAAAGCATACCATTCCGCACCGAAAGAGCAACCGAAGCGTAAACCGAAAAAGAAAAGAAGGAATATTATCGGCAGATTCTTTGCTTTGCTTTTTAATGGAAAAGCCTTGAAGGAAATCGGCACAAGAAAAAATTGGTCTTTTATTGCATTTTTGTTTGTTTTGCTTATCATCTTAGGTTACAATAGTTTGAGCTACAAGTCCAAACAAGTGAAAATCAATAAATTGAACGAACAGATAACCTTTCGTAAAGATGAGGTGATGAATATGAAAGAAGAATTGTACAACATGGATTATAGTGTTGAAAAACAATTGGAGGAAGAAGCCGTTACCGAAGGTTTTAACTTGGGAGGCTATATTCCTTTTGTGATAAAATCGGCAACCAATAAAAAGGAAAAATAAACGGATATGTTTCGGATAAAGCTTAGATTGTTGTTTTTCTTATTGTTTGGATTGGCTGTATGGGCTTCAATAAGAATGGTTTACATCAAAGGATCCTTTGGAAAATATTACAAAGGAACAGGTATACCTAAAGATAGTACCATTATTGTCAAAAACAGGACATTTTCATTGGAAAATCTACAGGAACAAGGTCGCCGCGGCAATATCTGTTCCGATGATGGAACTATATTGGTTGCCAATATTTATATTTATGATTTGTATTGGTATCCTTCAAAGGTTTCCAAAGCGGATTCCGCCCTTTTTATGAGCAAAGCAGATAGTTTGATAGATATATTTTGTCAGATTACACCGGAAAAATCACGCTCATATTACGAAACGAAAGTAAAAAAGGCATATCCTATCTATCGGGAAGCCTATAATAAAGCAGAAGCAAAAATAAAAA
>JAFZUH010000031.1 GCA_017618435.1 Bacteroidales bacterium
ACCTTTAGCATAACGAATCCCTGAAGAAGTACTCCGTGTATTAAACAAATAAATCCATTCTTCACTTGTCATGGTACGCCATGTGCCGGGAGCATCAGTTGTTTGTGTTTGGGTATTATAAATGGCATTATAAACACCCCAATCATCAAGTGTACCTGCTATATTATTGCTACCATTACCGTAATCGGTCTCTGTTGTACTAATCAGATAGGGCATCTTACCATCAAAACCGCTTGTTCCCCAACCGAACAAATCTATCCAACCGGAATACGAAGAAGAAATATTGTTATTATTCGTACCAATGGTTTCCCATTGATTGGGAGCAAAACGCCACGTACCTTCAGCCGCACCTCCAACTGATACCGTATGGGTAGTAGCAGTTGCACCTCCATTGGTAGCACTCCACTGCAAATTACCGGGGGCAAATACAACTTTTGTATGTTTAGAAACGGAAAAACTTAATGCACTAAATGTCGCAATATATGTGGCATTGTTCTTTACCTTAACAGAACGTGGATTTTCTGTATTTTCATCATTCCACTTTTCAAACTTGAAACCACTTGCAGGCGTTGCCGTCAATTGAACGGTTTCTCCTTTGGCGTATGTACCACCGCCAGTTACTCTACCCCATTTTTCATTATTGGATTGTACCGTAATGGTAAACTCTTTTTTACAAGCCGTAAACAACAATGTTGCGGTAGCAACTAAAAATAATAATTTTTTCATTTTTTTGTTATTTTAAACTTTCTGTTAAACCTGTTATTTGTTTTTACTTTATTCCACATCTCTCACAAGACGTACCGACCGTCCAAGACAAAGACTACCTTCGTATATGGTTTGTCTATATGAAGCAAAATCGAAATAAGCACGCATTGTTGTCCAATAGTTACCCATACTATTTGTTCCGCCGACAGAAACACTTTGCATAACATTACCATAGCGGACACTGGCAGCAGGCAAGAACACACAACCCACATTTTCCATATTTGTCCAATCGGCAGTCCCTATCGTATTGGAGGTATAATCATCTATTGTTTGATTCGTATTTTTTAACTCATAGACTGATTGATCCCAATCATCCGGAACAATAATCATGCCGGTAATTCCATGTACGGTAGCAAGAGCAAAACGTATGTTTGAAGAGGTTTGACGCCTATCCATTATATACGCCCACTCATTGCTTGTCAAGGCACGCCAAGTACCGGGTGCATCAGTTGTTTGTGTTTTGGAATTATAAATGGCATTATAAATACCCCAATCATAATTGGTACCTGCTATATTACCTCTTGTAGGTCCATAAGCCTCGTCTGATGTACTTGTCATATATGGCTGTTTACCGCTATAACCGCTTGTACCCCAACCGAACAAGTCTATCCAACCGGAATACGAAGAAGAAATGTTGTTATTCTTTGCACCTATAGTATCCCATTGATTTGGAGCAAAACGCCATGTGCCTGCAGCGGTGCCGCCACCTGCTACGGCATGGGTTGTGGCTGTACTACCGCCATTTTTTGCACTCCATTGCAAATTACCGGGAGAAAACATCACTTTGGTCGTATCAGAAACAGAAAATAAAGATGTGTATATCGGATCAGGGTCATCACCGCCACCACCGGGAACAATACCGCCTCCACCCGATGTTGCTTCAAAAACCGCTGTATAAGTTGCTGCTTTCTTTACAACTATGGTACGCGGATTGTCCGTATTGCCATCGTCCCATTTCACAAATTTATAGATACTCATTGCTGGTGTTGCCTTTATTTTTATTTCTTCTCCTTTAAGATAGGTACCTCCGCCGGAAACCTTACCCCAAGATTCATTATTGGATTTTACCGTAATGACAACCTCTTTTTTGCAAGCCGTAAAAACAACCAGACCTGCCACCAAAAACATGATTATTCGTTTCATTTGGATATAAATTTAAATTTTATTATTTATTCTGCAAAGATAACATTTTTTTATAGGATTTCCGTTTCTTTTTTATTTGAATACCCCAAATTCACTTCATGGCATTATAACAATATTTTATTGTTTACGCCGTTTTATGCTAAAAACACATTAAATATGGACAATCAATATAAGGATATTTCAACAAATATATTATTACAGCAATGGGAATTGCCTCCTTTTGATAAAATAAATGATGAGGTTTATTTTTCGGCTTTTGAACAGACAATAGCACAAACAAAAAAGAATATTCAGACAATTATAGACAATACTGCTCCTGCCGATTTTGAAAATACCATAATGGCATTGGACAGGTCAGATTGGCAATTGGAAGATATTTGCAACTTGTTTTTCAATCTTTTGGAAGCCAACGCCAATGAAACCCTGCAAAATGAAGCGGAAAAAATTGTCCCCATGCTCGTTGCCCACGAAGATTGGGTTGCCCACAATGCCCAATTGTTCACCAGAGTGAAAACGGTTTATGACAATCAATCCCAACAAGCCTACGAAGAAGATGAACTGACCTTATTGACAAAAACTTACGATAGTTTTGTCCGCAACGGGGCTTTGTTGTCAGACAAAGAAAAAGAAGAATTTTCCGCTATCAATCAAGAACTTTCAAAATTATCTTTGCAATATAAAAACAACCTGCTGAAAGTTACTGCCGATTATCATTTGTATTTTTCTGACAAAGAAAAAGATTTGTTGGAAGGTATTCCTGCTACAAATTTGCAGACGGCAGCCGAAAAAGCCCAAGCAAAAGGCTACAAAAACGGGTGGATTTTCGATTTGTCCATGCCAAGTTACAATGCTTTTATGAAATATGCCACCTGCCGTTCCAAACGGCAAGAATTGTATTTGGCATACAATAGTCGGGCTTTGGAAGGCAAATACTCCAACCGTAAAATAGTAAGCGATATGGCCAACAACAGATTAAAAATAGCCCGTTTGTTGGGGTTTGACAGTTATGCTGACTATATTTTGTGCAAACGTATGGCCAAAGACAAAAGCACCGTCAAAGATTTTTTGCAGCAATTGCTCTATGCCTTTAAACCTATCGCACAAAAAGAACTGCAAGAAATGCAACAATATGCCCGAGAAAAAGACCATATTGATTTGCAGGCATGGGATTGGGCTTACTATGCCAATTGCCGGCAAAAAGAAAAATACAACTACGATGAACAACTCGTCAAACCGTTCTTTGCTTTGGAATATGTTCAAAAAGGCGTTTTTGAACTAGCCAACCGACTGTACGGGTTAAGTTTCAAAGAAAGAAACGATGTAAGCGTTTACCACAAAGACGTAAAAGTTTTTGAAGTTATAGACAAAGACAAATCCAAATTGGCTATGTTGTATATGGATTTCTTTCCGAGAAATTCCAAGCAAAACGGAGCATGGATGACCGAATTCAGACCACAACGGGTAGATGAAAACGGCAAAAGAATTATTCCGTTGATCTCGCTTGTATTCAACTTTTCACCAGCCACCGAAGACACGCCATCGTTGCTTACTTTCAATGAGGTTAGTACTTTCTTGCATGAATTTGGACACGCCCTGCATGGTATGATGTCCAATGTGAGATTTACCTCCCTATCGGGTACCTCTGTAGAAAGAGATTTTGTGGAATTGCCCTCCCAAATTATGGAAAATTGGGCAGAAGAAAAGGATTTTCTTAAACTTTTTGCCTATCATTATCAAACAGGTGCATTGATAGACGATGATATTGTTCAAAAAATCAAATCGTTGAACAACTATTTAGTGGGTTATCTCACATTAAGGCAACTCAATTTCGGCTATTTGGATATGGCCTTTCATTCCATAGAGGAAGCAATAAAAACAGATGCAGTGGATTTTGAACAACAAGCAACCATTGCAACCCAATTATTGCCCCGTGTCGAAGGTACCGCCATTTGTACTTCTTTTTCGCACATATTCGGAGGAGGCTATGCTGCAGGATATTACGGATACAAATGGGCAGAAGTGTTAGACGCAGATGCTTTTGAAGAATTTTATTCTCATGGCATTTTCTCAACAGAAGTTGCAGAACGTTTCAGAAAAACCATTCTTTCACAAGGCGGCAATGTCGAAGCCATGAAAAGATACATTCGTTTTAAAGGGAAAAAGCCTGAAATCAATGCTTTATTGAAAAGATGCGGTATTTTATAAAAAGAATTTCGCCAAAATTCGGTTTTTCTAAAAAAAATAGCGTATATTTGCGTTTTAATTCAGAAATTAATACTTTTATTTTATGGATATAGAAAAAACAACAATTTGCGTGAACCCCTTGGTTCAATATTTAAAGAAATCCCCAAAGGATTTCACCAAAGCAGACATCATTGATTTCATTGCAGACAATGACATTCAAATGGTTGATTTTCATTATGTCGGAGGAGACGGTCGTGTAAAAACACTGAATTTTGTCGTTTCAGATGAAGAATATCTGAACCAAATTCTCACCTTTGGTGAAAGAGTGGACGGTTCAAGTCTATTCTCGTTTATGCAAGCCGGTTCCAGCGACTTATATGTTATACCCCGCTTCAAAACGGCTTTTGTTGATCCCTTCGCACAAATACCCACTTTGTGTTTGTTTTGTGCATATTATAACAAAGACGGACAACCATTGGAAGAAGCCCCTGAATATGTGTTGAAAAAAGCAACCCAAGCGTTCAGAAAGGTTACCAATATGGAATTCCAAGCCATGGGCGAATTGGAATACTATGTTATCGGTCCCAAAGAAGACTCTTTCCCTGCAACAGACCAAAGAGGTTATCATGAATCAGCACCTTTTGCCAAATTTGAAAATTTCAGAAAGGAATGCATGCACTTGATAGCCCAAACCGGTGGCATGATAAAATACGGACACTCCGAAGTGGGCAATTTTACCCTTGAAGACAAAATATATGAACAAAACGAAATAGAATTTTTGGTAACAGATGCAGAAGATGCCGCCGACCAACTTATCATTGCCAAATGGATAATTAGAAAATTGGCATACGAATATGGTTTGGATGTAACTTTTGCACCTAAAATCACTGTCGGAAAAGCCGGTAGCGGCATGCACATTCACACACGAATTGTGGACAAAAACGGGAAAAACGCCATGGTTACAGACGGCAAACTGAATGATGTTGCCCACAAAGCCATTGCAGGTTACATTCAATGTGCTCCGTCTTTGACGGCATTCGGCAATATGAACCCGACCTCTTATTTCAGATTGGTACCACATCAAGAAGCCCCGACTACAGTATGCTGGGGCGACAGAAATCGTTCTGTTTTGGTACGTGTACCACTCGGTTGGACTTCCAAAGGCGATATGGTTGCCAATGAAAATCCATTGGAACAAGCCTCTCATTTAGATGGTTCACAAAAACAAACGGTAGAATTCCGTTGTCCTGACGGTTCGGCAAACGTCTACCTGCTCATTGCCGGTTTGACCGTTGCCGCCCGCATTGGTTTTGAAACCGCCAACGCTTTGGAAATTGCAAAAGACACCTACGTTGATGTCAATATCTTTGAAGAAAAATACAAAGATAAAGTTGCCAAACTCAACAGTTTGCCCACCTCTTGTTGGGAATCGGCTGACATGTTGGACAAACAAAGGGATTTGTATAAAAAACATGATGTTTTCTCCGATAGAATTATTGACGGAGTAATCGCCCAGTTGAAAGCCTACGAAGACAAAAACCTTAGGGAAGAGTTGGCAAAACATCCGGAAAAGATGTTAGAAATAGTTTCCAAATATTATTATTGCGGATAATTTTACAACTATCAGCAAACCTTGCCTTACGGCAAGGTTTGCTTTGCTAAAAAAATGCTGGCATCATTATTTGAAGGAATGTTATTCGGATTGCCTTTTGTCCTTGTTATAGGACCGGCATTGTTCGCTATTCTGCAAACAAGCATGAACAAAGGCTTTTATTCCGGTATGCAGTTGGCAATAGGTATTTCCATTAGCGACTGGCTGCTTATGTTGCTTTGCTATTACGGTTTGGCACAACACATGCAAAATCCGAAATTTCAAATGACACTTGGCTTTATCGGCAGCATTTTTCTATTAGGTTACGGATTGTATATTTTTATCAAAAAAACTCCTACCATTACCAAAAAACAAGAAATAAAACTAAACATAAAATGGGGCAGTGTGTTTTCAGAGATAAGCAAAGGCTTTTTTCTGAATATTATGAACCCGTTTTTGTGGGTTTTGTGGCTGACCATTATCACCACAGGCACAGCCAACAAAAGCCGTATAGAATCACTGCTTTTTATCTTGGGCATCGCCGCTATTCTGTTCGCCTCCGATGTGCTCAAATCGTTTTTTGCCAACAAGATTGTCAAAATGCTATCTCCCAAAATTATTGCAAAAGTAAATAAAATGATGGGAATAGTCCTTATAATTTGTTCTGTAGTGCTTTTTGTTAGAACAATAATAACTATTTGTTAAAAAACTATTTATAAAAAACTATGATTACTATTTTTATTATTATCATTACAAGTGCGGTTTCCCTATTCGCTATGCGGAACCGAAATCTGTTTTACAAACTATGTCTTTATCCCAAACTTATTATTCAAGACAAACAATGGTACAGAACATTCTCCTATGGGCTGATACATGCTGATTTTATGCACTTGTTGGTGAATATGCTTGTATTGTACTTTTTTGGCACACAAGTGGAAAAAGCCTATCATTACGTGTGGGGAAACGTTGGAAGCGGGCTGTTTTTGCTTTTGTATGTTTCCTCTTTATTTATTTCCACCCTTGCAGACGTTCTCAAGCAAGCCAACAACGATGACTATGTGGCCGTAGGAGCATCTGGAGCCACCTCTGCAGTATTGTTTGCCGGCATATTGCTGTTCCCTTTGCAAAAAATATATATTATGTTTATCCCGATAGGCATTCCTGCCGTTGTATTTGGAGTTTTGTATCTCATCTATTCGGTTTATATGGACAAATACGGAAAAGACAACATCGGACACAATACCCATTTCTGGGGTGCCGTTTACGGTTTTGTGTTCGCTATTGTATTCAAGTGGAAACTATTGCTGGCTTTTTTTGTTCAGATTCTGCAAAAATTCTAATTGGCAGAAACATTTACCTTTATGTTTTTTAGCAAAACGGTATGATCCGGATTCCAAAATTCATCAGTGCGGGGTGTTGCCAAATATATGGACAACTGAACGTTTTGAAGCGGGTTGTTTATCACAAACGTTTTGGTTATCTCCATCGGATACCAATGTCCCGGCTTATATTCTTTGACAAGAATAAATTTGGAAATATAGTCTTCGTTACATTGTTCTGTCAGATGTCTATCCTTGCAGGCAATGCCAATAGAAACAAACTCATCTTGCCAAATATCGCCTGTGTATAAAATATCGCTTGTCATCCGTATGCTTATTTCTTTCGATTTGCACATCAAACTGTCTGTAAAAATTCTTGCATAGGCTCTTCCCGCAACACTCGGTTTTTCTTTAGGGGTAGCACAGGAAATAAAATCTTTGGAAAAAGACAAAACCGTTTTTTGTTTTTGGGGACTTACAACGCATTTTTTGACCAATGTATTGTTGGCATAAACAAAATTATCCACATAAGCCATTGCACACAACTGCCTATACAAAGAATCAGCCAAACCCTCTTCATATATTCTATCTATACCTAAATCTTTATTGATTCTGAAAACTTTCCGTTCCCCGTTATCTTCCTGTTTATACAAAAACTCTCCCAACACCCCTTCTTGAATACGTCTGTCGTATGACAAAAAATAACTATACAAATGCGAACGGAAAGTTGCAGATGTGTCCAAACCGTCACTTACCCAATGAACAGTTCGGGGCACAGACACACCATAAACTTGTGATAACAAAGCTATTACAGAAGGAGTTATATCCAAATGTGAAACCAATGCGGGAAACGTCTTCGTTTTCTTAAGCATAGGAGAATAAATAATAAGAGGCACATGATAAGACGCCAGTGGATTGCCGTTATAATATTTTATATTATGGTCACCCGTAATGATAAATATGGTGTTTTTGTAAGACTCCATCTGTTTATATTTTTCAAAAAAACGGCATAGGGCACTATCAGTATACAAAAGTGCCGCCAATACCCCCTCCTTGCCGGAACAACGTTGTTTGATTGTCCCTGAAGATTCCGAAAGTTTTTGTGCAACCATCTGATAGTATTTTTCTTGTAGGTTTTTGTCTTTTAATTGTAGATTTTCATGCGAAGATATTGTTACCAACAAGTCAAATACAGGCTGTTGCATATCTCTCTTTTCCATTACGGACAAAGCCTTTTGCAACATGACATCATCATTATATCCCCAATTTATGGCATCTCTGTCGCCTGCCGTTTTATTCAACTCCTCATAAAAAGGCGACATATAATCCACCTGCTGTGCCCACAAATACTCATCTATTCTGTCAAAAGAGAACTCTCCGGCATAAAACGCCGATGTCCGATAGCCATTTGCTTTCAACAAGGAAAACAAACTATTGTGTCGGGGCATTTGCCCGAATTGAAAGCCTTTCATACCATGAGGCAAGGACCCCGTAACAGACGGTATTACCCCAAAACTTCGGGGAGTGGTTGACAGACAGTTTGTCCACAATAACGATTTTTCCGCCAAGGATTTAAGAAACGGCGTAAATGTAATTCCCTCCTCATTTATGCCGAACAGATCCGCCCCCAATGATTCCACTACCACCAACACTATATTCGGTTTGGCGGTATCGGCTTTAAAATATGGATACAGAACATTTTCAATATGATTGGACGGACGTTCCAAAAGAAAAAGACTATCCTCACAACGCTGGGGAAACATTTGCCTATATGTTTCAATCATCGTACTATCAAGTACATTCAAGCCACTCTCCTCCCATTTTATACCATTATCTTTGGAAAAACAGGCACGCAAACATACCCACGTTTTATTGACTGTTTGTTCAGACGAACTAACAGGGTATAAGAAAAAGCACGGAACCGAAATCCCCATAAATACTATTATAGTTACAGCAAGTCCGAAACCGAATTCTCTTTTTGAAAACCAAATTGACAAACATACAAACAATCCTATAAAGCCAAATGTTGCCAACAGACCTTTCCACGACAAGACCGCTCTGACAGTATCCACAATTTCCCATAACGGCCTGTAAAAGAGTTCCACACCCATCAAAAGTCCTGTATGGAAAGTGTATAAAGACAAGCCTATCT
Source organism: Bacteroidales bacterium (assembly GCA_017618435.1). GTDB lineage: Bacteria > Bacteroidota > Bacteroidia > Bacteroidales > WCHB1-69 > UBA1205. Next base: position 9,155 of record JAFZUH010000031.1, read on the forward strand.
CCAATAATATCCACAATAACAACAAAATAATTGCCACCCATATTGCAGCCTTATTGGAAACAACAGAAATGAACATATATAACAGAAATGTCATAAACAATATTGCCCCTATCGGGATAATATTGGCGAACAGGATATTTACAATATACTGAAAAGGAACTGCACCTCCGCAATAACAAACAGCCTCAATTGTCTTTATGACCAATAAGAGCAATATAAAACATATTGCCGGACCGGAAAATCCAATTATTTTTTTCTTCATTGTTTATCAATATGTTATCGGTTCGTCATAATCAACCAAAACCACTTTTACGGACTTATGCCGGCAAAGAAGTCTTGTCCGTGCCAGATTTTCAGGTGTCTTGGGCATAGAGGCACCATGGGGCTGACTGTGCCCATATTTGGGAAGAAGCATATTCAAAATCAACAATGTCTTGTTTTGATGAACAAGACATCATGCATACAGACATTAAAACCGGCCATAATTTTAAACGCATTGTTTTCTATTTCAAAAATTTATCTAACCAATTTAAAAATTCTCTATGCCAAACGATAGAATTTTGAGGTTTCACAACAAAATGGGTTTCTTCGGGGAAATACAATAACCGGCTGGGTATACCTTTCATTTGAGCTATATTGAACGCTTGCAAACCTTCTGTGTAAGGAATGCGAAAATCGTTTCCTCCATGAATGACCATAATAGGCGTATCCCATTTTTCCACAAAGTTATTCGGAGAGAAATCGTAACTTTGGGGTTGAGGATTTTCCCAAAAAGCTCCGCCTAAATCGTGATTGGCAAAAAACAATTCATCAGTTGTAGCATACCAACTTTTGAAATTGAACATAGCGCAATGAGCAATAAAAGCCTTAAAACGTTTTTGATGGTGTCCTGCCAACCAATAAACAGAAAATCCGCCATAACTTGCCCCGACACAACCTAATTTATCGGCATCAATGTACGGTTCTTGAGCAATATTATCAATAGCAGACAGATAGTCGTTCATGTTTTGTCCACCATAGTCTAAACTAATCTGATTGACCCATTCTTGTCCAAATCCGGGTACTCCTCTACGATTAGGAGCCACTACAACATAGCCTCTTGAAGCCATTACTTGAAAATTCCAACGATACGAGAAAAACTGACTAACAGCAGATTGTGGACCTCCTTGACAATATAATACGGCAGGATATTTTTTTGTTGAGTCAAAATTGGGAGGCAATATAACCCAAACCAACATTTGTTTGCCGTCAGTAGTTGTTATCCAACGTTCTTTTACATCTATTGAAGCAATGTTTTGTAACAAATCTTTATTGATACAGGTTAATTGCGTTTGTGTTTTTTTCTTCAAATCAACAACAAAAACATCAGCAGGATATTGCATGGATTCTCTTAATGCATAAATACAATTATTGGCAACACAAATGTTGTGATAGTTGTGCTGTCCTTGTGTAAGCATATTTATTTGTTTTTTGGCAATATTTAAAGCAAAAATTTGAGTTGTTCCTTTGGTTACACTGAGAAAATACAATATTTTTTCATCTTTAGAGAAGACAAAATTTGAGGCACTTGCATCAAAATCAGCACTAAAGTTTGTAGTTTGATGTGTATTGAAATCATGAATAAAAATTCTACTTTTATCTGATTCAAACCCATCTGTTTGCATACTCACCCATGATAGCAAAGTTCCATTAGGACTAAAAACAGGATCTATATCATATCCGGCATTGGGGGCAGATATATTGGTTGTTGTTTTGTTTTCAATATCATAAATGTAGATATCTGAATTGGTAGATAATGAGAATTCTTTACCCACTTTTTTCTTACAGGTATAAGCAATTTTTCTGCCATCAGGACTAAAATTTATCTCTTCCATACCTCCAAAATTGGGGATAGGACTTGCAAAGCGTTCATTTTCCATAATATCTACAATATTTTTCATATTGGGATAGTCGGCAATAAAAACATGACTATAAGAATAGTTAGTCCATGCATTCCAATGTCGGTACATTAAATCGTCTGCAATGAGTACATTGGCTTTGGGCATATCCTGATGAATATCTTGGGCGTTTTTGTCAAGTTTTACCGATTGTGTAAACAAAATTTTAGACATATCGTTGGCATACTTAAAACCTTCTATTCCACCTTTGATATGAGAAATTTGTTGTCTATCTGTTCCGTCCGGATTCATTTCAAAAAGTTGCATATTATCATCTACGGGGAAAAGGAATCCGATTTTTTTGCCATCAGGTCGCCAAACCGCATTTTGTTCACTTGGTTCGGTATCGGTAATCTTTTTCAACGAACTACCATCAACAGACATAGTCCAAATATTACGGGAGCCTTTGTTTTTTTCTACATCATAATAGGTAATGCCAAACAACAAAGTTTTTCCGTCTGGTGATAGTTGCAATTCGCTTATGCGTCCAAGTTTCCACAATAGTTCTGGTGTGTAAATATTCGATTGAGACTGTGATTTTGATATTATCATAGTTATAACTAATACTAACAATAAACTTTTTTTTGTCATAATTCTCTTTTTAATCGTGTAATACCGTTTTTAAAATATCTAAAGATTGTATCTTGGACAAATCTATAATGTGCAGATTATAAAATTCCAACAAACAATTCAACAAAACATTTCGGAGATGAGGGGGAACAATATCTGCCTTATCAGAGGGGAACATATCTTGATGAAGCAAATTGTGCAAACAAACAGCCATTTCCTGCTGAACAATAGTAGATTTTGCCGCATATTCAAAACATGCAGATTGAACATTAAAAACATAATTCTCCTGAAAATTGTCCATAGGACAATTGCCTAATTCCCGACTGCAATGAATGAGAAAACGCAAATGAAAATCAGGAACAAAAGGCTGATTATAAAACTGTTGTAATGTTTCATACAAAAAGTCAAAAAGTTCTTTGTCTTCACCTGCATTCTGCAACAATTTATATAAAACATCATTCAGAAACATACAAACAGCCGCCTTGGGCAATTGATAATAGCCACCTGCCAATGAAGCATCATATTCAACCTCTTTCAGCCATGCCATCTGAGTGCTTGTCCTTTTTTCTGCACAAAAATTTATCAATGTCATCGGCTGCAAAGCATTGTTCTGTTTCGATTTGGAACCTTTAAACATCACATACGCATTTGTTCCCGACTCAGAATATATCTTAACAATATTCTTATTGTCAGTATGCTGTATTTTATTGAGAACAATACCTTTACTCTTTTCTATCATTGTCTGTTGGCATTAAAAACCATAGCCAAAGCGTTTCAAGCGATTGTCATCGTTACGCCAATCTTTCTGTACTTTGACACTCAAACCCAAAAATACTTTGGTATCTATAAATTGTTCTATTTCCAACCTTGCGGTTATGCCCAATTCTTTTATTTTTGTTCCTTGGTGTCCGATAATAATACTTTTCTGGCTTTCTCTTTCCACATAAATAGTTGCCTCTATCCGCGTAATATCCTTGTCTTCTTTAAAAGAATTAACTTCGATTTCAACGCTATATGGAATTTCCTTTTGATAAAGCAAAAGTATCTTTTCTCTGATAATTTCTGAAACAAAAAAACGCATAGACCTGTCGGTCAATTCGTCTTTGGAAAAATACGGTGGAGAAAAGGGCAGCAATTTAATAATTGCCGAAACAAGCGAATCTATATTTTCACTGTTTAGTGCCGATATGCAACATGTCTCTACAGGGTGAATCAATTCTTGCCAATATAAGCGGCTTTGTGCAACTTGTTCGGGAGTTGATTTATCTATTTTGTTCAAAACCAATATCACAGGCGTTGAAGAAGCACTTACTTTTTCTAAAATACTCTGATGATGTTTGGTTTCGCCCACTTCCACCATATAGAGCAAAATATCGCTATCCTGCAAAGCCGTTTCCACATATTGCATCATATATTCCTGCATTTTGTAGTTAGGCTCCAACACACCGGGTGTATCGGAATAAACAATTTGAAAATCATCTCCATTGACAATACCCATAATACGATGTCTTGTTGTTTGAGCCTTGGCGGTAATAATAGACAAACGTTCTCCCACCAATTGGTTCATCAGGGTTGATTTGCCGACATTGGGATTTCCCAAAATACTTACAAAACCAGCCTTGTGATTTTTATTTTCAACGCTTATATTTTCCATATCAATATTCTATTTTATCCGACAAGGCCTGCCATTGTTCAAAAGGTCTGTTGGCTTCTGCTACTTCGATATGCTGTGTATCCAAATGACGTTTATCGTAATCCAACACAATTTCCTGATAAATAAAATCATCATCAAAATCAACAGCCGCAGCCTGTTTCTTGTTGGCAGCAAAAACCAAACGTTTAGGTCTTGCCCAATAAATGGCACCCAAACACATCGGACAAGGCTCGCAACTTGAATAGATTGTGCAACCTTCCAATTGGAAATGCCCCAATTGTTCGCAGGCTCTCCTTATCGCTGTTATTTCAGCGTGAGCAGTCGGATCGTTAGCCGAGGTTACCAAATTGGTGCCTTCCGCTACAATTTGATTATTCTTAACTATCAAAGCTGCAAAAGGACCGCCCTTGCCGTCATGAATATTTTTTACAGCCAAGTCTATCGTCTTTTGCAAAAAATATCTATCCAACTCTTCTTGCATCATTTTATTTAATTTTTAGTGGTTCCCTGCTGTTTTTGCAATTGTTGAAATTCTTTTTGTGCCTTATGCAGATGTTTTAAAAACTCCTCACTGGTATGCAAACGGGCAACACCGATAGCCGCTCCCAAACGGCTGGCCTCGACATCGCTTTGCCAATGAGCCCCAACAATAACACGGCTTTCCCCATACATAAACCCTCGAGCCATAATGGTATCCGCATTGGCAGGATTCACTTCACTCAACAGCAGTGCAACTGACCAACCCCGCATGGAATGTCCGGACGGATAAGAACCCTCATCTTTCAAAGACTCTTCCTCTTCTATCGTTAACATGTGTTCTTGATAATACACAAAAGGACGTTTCCGCATATAATAAGCCTTAGGTGCCACCCTGATTTGGTCAATAGTGGAAAGACTGTTTATCAAAAATTTATATATTTCAGGACATGTTTTCATCGATATTTCAACACCAAAAGGAATGTTAAATTCCGCCAAAAGACTATCAAAATTCCACACCGCATCCCGTCTGGCAATGGCTACCCGTTCCATATCTGAACGTTGGGTTTTGCCCCACATATAACGCATTATATCATTCACAAAATCAATACTATTTGTATCTGGAGGTGCGGGCAAACAATGTAACAGGTCGGGCATCTCTTCTGTTGTGAAATATAATGTCGGCTGGTAGGTCTGCGATTTCACTTGTATGTGTCCAAATAATATACCTGAAACAAACAAGCATAAAATTTTATTTTTCATTTTCATTTGTATTAATTG
>JAFZUH010000346.1 GCA_017618435.1 Bacteroidales bacterium
AGCAAAAAGCAAATATGTTCAAAAAATGAAGATATTTCTTTTTATGATAAAAATTAATGGCTAAAAAGGAATATACAATTACAGACAATAAAGCAAAAACTTCTTTGATGTCCCAAGCCCAAAAATTTGCCCAAATGGTTTTTGCCCACAACGCTCCCATAAACATTGCACAGCAAAGAAAAGATAATCCGATATTGTTAATTTTTTCTTGAAAATCAAAAGTATTTTTGTTTTTTATCAAAGCAAAAACCGAATAAATGGCATTTATTCCCAGCAAAGCATAGGCAATCATATAACAACAAACATGGGGCAAAAACCAAGGACTTTGCAAAGCCGGTGGCAGTTCGTGATGAATTGTTGTTGTTTTTAATAGGATAGAAAAAACAAACAACAAACAGATAATATTGCCTATCAATAAAATAAATGATTGTTTGAGCTTAAAGAAAACAATCCACGCAAATAATAACACGAAAAAACAAAACCAAATTTTTGTGCCGAAATCTGATTGAAAAATGGCTTTTTGAGTGTAAAAAGAAAGAAAAACAGGTAAAAAAATGGCAAAACCAAAGGCTATTGCAGAAAAGAGTTGAATTATTTTATCTTTTTTTAGCCATAAGCCTAAAAAGCTTAAAATAAAACAAGCAATTTGTCCTAATAATAAAATGAAAATCAATTTTTCCATGTTTTATTACCAAAGTTCATCATATTTTGTCCACAACAAATCCCCCAAATCCCAGGCCATTTTTACTGCCAAATTGGCTTGTTCGTTGGTGTAATTGGTTAGAAATTGAATAGTTTTTGCTGGTTTTTTGGCATCAAATTTATTAAGAGCCTCTTTTTCAATAATTTGTTGTTTGTTCAACATGTCTGTTTGAAAAGGATTCCATGTTTGTTGCACATCTTTTTGCATATCTCCCCAACGTCTGGCAGCGATTGTTCCAACTCGATTGAAAGCCCACCAAGCCGATTCCTTGCTAAAACCTGTTTTTCGTCCGCAAGTTTTGTATGTATTTGGCAAATCGGTAACGGAACCGTAAATCGGAACATAGACAGAAGAGGCAACATTGTCAAGAGCCAACCAAACAAGTCCGCCAATTTCATCAGGCAACCAATTCCGGCATTGGATAATTGTTCCATACATGGTAAAACGTACGGCAATAGGACGTTCTCCAAGTGCATTCCAACCGCCATTTACTTTATGAATTTTTAACTCTTCAGGGTTCATAAAAGGATTGGCAAGGGGAGAAATTACCATTTTGCCTTCTTGATTGGCAACGGTAATGTTTTTTCTCATGTCAAATTCAGTGCCTTCGTAGTAATCTTTGAAAACAGACATCATTTTTTCCAAACTGACCAAAGAATCAGGTTTGACGGAAAAAGGATAATTTTCTGCATTGGGGTCAAGTTTAAGGCTTGGAGCCAAAAGGTCAAAAACCCTCCATTCACGTCTGCGGCAAGCCAACATTGTACGGCTTTGAGGAGCATAAACATAGCAAAAAACAAAAGGTTCATCTTTTTTCCACCAACCACTATCAAGAGCAAGAGAAAAAATATTGTCAGAAAACAAGAAAAAATCTTTGTCGTTGGTATCTATTTCTTTGATTGTGCTTGCATTGGCACAAACGGCAATATGTTCATCGGGAACACGTTGGGCTACCCAAACCGCTCCTTTGTTACCTTTGCCGGGGCCATAAATTTCCAAATGCCATACTTCATTTTTATCTGCAATGGTCAGACATTCTCCGGCATCTATCCAACCATATTCTTTTAACAAGTTTCCACAGGTATGAATGGCTTGCCGTGCTGTTGTACAACGCTCCAAGAGAAGTGCACAAAGTCTTTGACAATCAATAAGTCCATTGTCAGATTGAAGACTTGCTCTTCCTCCAATGGTGGATTCTCCTATGCCTAATTGTTTCTCGTTTAAACACGGATATGCGGAATTGATATAAGCAAATGTATGGGATACTTGAGGAATAACTCCAATGCTGTCGCTGCGATAAGATTTCATTTTTGTGGTATCGCACCAGACTCTTTTGTACATAGTTACGGTTTCACCTGCTTTATGGTCTTGGGCAGGGGTAATAAAAACATTTGAGCGTGTGCGATGACTGTCGTCAGTGTGAGAAGTGCGGACAGAACCATCGTCAGTGGCTTTTTTTCCCATAGTAATGGTTGTACATTCGTCTCTGAAAGCATCTGTTGTTTGGGAAAAAACAGAAAAATTAAAAATTAAAATACTGATAATAAATATAATCTTTTTCATTTTTGTTAATTATTAATAAGTACGTATTTTTCAATATCTTGCACTGAAATTGTTTTGTTGCAGAGAATGGTCAGTCGTTCAATAACATTTCTGAACTCTCGAATATTTCCATACCATGGCAGTTTTTGCAATTCTTTGATGGCAGCAGGTTCTATCTCGAAAAGAGGCAGGTTTTCAGATTCGCAAATTTGGGAGATAAAATGTTGTGCCAAAAGCGGAATATCTTCAATTCTGTTTCTCAACGGAGGCACATCAATGATAATGACACTCAACCGATAATAAAGGTCTTCTCTGAAGTTTTTGTTTTTAATTTCTTCTTGCAGGTTTTTGTTTGTTGCCGCAATTACGCGGACATCAACACTTATATCTTTTTCACCGCCGACTCTCATTATTTTACCTTCTTGAAGAGCACGTAACATTTTGGCTTGTGCGGCTAAATTCATATCACCGATTTCGTCTAAAAACAAGGTTCCTTTGTCGGCCAATTCAAAATTTCCCTTTTTTTGTTTGATAGCGGAGGTAAAAGAGCCTTTCTCGTGTCCAAACAATTCACTTTCAATCAATTCTAACGGTATAGCGGCACAATTGACTTCTATAAGAGGATTGCCTGCCCTATTACTTTTTTCGTGTAACCAATGGGCAACAAGTTCTTTTCCTGTGCCGTTTTCTCCTGTTATCAATACGCGGGTATTAGTTGGAGCAACCTTTTCTATCATTTCTTTCACTTCAACAATAGCAGGAGAATTACCAATAATTTCGTATTTTTTATCTATTTTTTTCTTTAGGCGTTTGGTTTCTGATACCAAAAATTCTTTTTCTGTGGCATGTCTTACAGAAACAAGGATTCTGTTTAAATCAAGCGGTTTTTGGATAAAATCAAAGGCTCCTTTTTTTAGGGCTTCAACGGTTGTTTCAATATCTGCATGTCCTGAAATCATAATTACAGGTGTAGAATAACGGTCTTCAAAAGCATCTAAAAATTCCAAACCATTCATTTCAGGCATTTTAATATCACAAAAGACAACTTCAAAATGTTCTTTTTCAAGTATTTGTAGAGCGTCTTTTGCAGAGGAGGCTTCGCTTACAGAATAATTTTCTCTTTCAAAGACATCACGAAGAACATCACGAATATATGCCTCATCATCAATAATAAGGATTTTTGTCATAAAATGGATTTTAATTTTTCGGTTTGTTTTGACAAAGATACAATTTTTTTCAAAAACGTTAGGTTGCTGTAGCAAGGCAGGCGATACTTATTTTTGTGCCTGCTGTTTGCAGCAGACAATTGGCAGCCGATTCCAAAGTCGCTCCTGTGGTTATAACATCGTCTACAAGTAATATATGTTTGTTTTGTAACATTTCAGGATTAACTACCTTAAAAATTTCTTCCACATTTTTCCATCTTTCGTATCTTGATTTTTTAGTCTGTGTATCAGTTTGATACATTCTTACAAAGGAACTTGTATCCAAAGGTTTGTTCATGGCTTGTTGCAGACCTATTCCAATTTGTTCGCTTTGGTTGTAGCCTCTTTTTTGTTGTTTTTTGGGGTGAATAGGAATGGGAACAATAACATCTACGGAATTGAAGATGGGGTCGTCAATGATGTTGCAACCCATTAAGTAACCAAGTTTTACTCCAATTTGTTTGTAATTTTTATACTTTAATTCATGAATAAGATGTTGTATTGAGCCTTCTTTTTTGAAAAAACAAAAGGCGGTAGCCCTTTCAAATCTGACACGTCCCATCAGTTTTTCTTCAACAGGATTGTTTTGTTGCAGATGAAAATTTGTTTTAGGCAGATTTGCAATACAGTTTAAACACAAAACATCTTCACTTGTTACCAAAGCATTTCCGCAACAAGCACAATATTTGGGGTAAAAAAGTCTGAAAAAATCAAGAAAAATATTGTTGTCTTTCGTCATATTGTTTTTTATTCCGATAAATATGGGGAAAGAATATCAAAAGTTTGTTGCAACAATAGATTTTTTTGAGGAGAGTTTTTTATTTTGTCGGATACATGGTGTATTTTTCTGCTTTTAAACATTTCTCCGGAAATGTTATTTATGTCATTTATAGCGATATAAGACATTGTATCTGCACCTTGTTTTGGGGTACGAATAATAGGGCGGAAAAAGATGTCGCAAAGGGTATCCACCACTTTGTTGTCCATTTTGATGATTTTTGTGCTCACAATGCCCGGATCAGCACAATTGACAAGAATATTTTTGTCTTTCCATTTTTCTGCCCAATACAAAGTTGCATAATATAATGCAAGTTTGGAATTGGAATAATTGACAAAACGATTATAATGGGTGAGAGTAGGAGTAAAAAAATTGTTATAAATTTTTCCGTATTTATAGGTCAAAGACACCATATTGACAATTTTTGTTCCTGCGGAGAAATGAGGATAAAGCAATTCTGTCAGCAAAAAATGTCCCAAAAAATTAACCCCGATTGTATAATCAAAACCTTGTTTTGTTGTTTTGGGAACAGAAGGCAAAGTGCCTGCATTGTTAAGCAGAATATCTATTTTATCAACATTTATGGTTTTGCAAAAATCGGCAATGGAATCAAGGTCTTCCAAATTTAATTGTTTAACGGAAATATGTTCCCATTGTGTTTTTTGTTTCAATTCTTCGCAAATTTTTTCTCCCTTTTGTTGTTTTGAGGTGGTCATTATAATTTTACAACCTGCTTAGGCAAGAG
>JAFZUH010000347.1 GCA_017618435.1 Bacteroidales bacterium
CAGTAATGTATCTTTAGGACGGCAAAACCAGTCTTCCGGTATATTCGGTATTATTCACGAAGATGAAATGCCCTATGGTACCGACTACACACACGAAAGCCGTTTTGTTGTTCACCTTACTGCTTTAATAATGTTCTTTAGTGGACCATATTACTTGGTACTATTATTAATATATGCGTTTTTTGCTTTTTGCGGCAGCGTATTTTTATATAAATATTTTGCACCTCAAAACAAAAAGAACAAAATTATATCTATCTTCGCTTGTTTTATGATACCTTCTACAACATTTTGGGCATCAGGTATTTCCAAAGAAGTGCTGTTTTTCTTTTTTATCTCTTTAACTTTGTTTGTGTTACACAAATGTCTTTATCAGCAATGGACATTCAAACACATTGTCGTGCTTTGCTTGTCGTTAGCAGGTATGACATACACGAAATTACATTTAACAGTTATATTTATTTGCTTGACTTTCATTTATATTTTTTGCAGATACAATACCGGCAAATTACTTGTAAAATATTTTTGCGGATTGCTTATTCTGTTTATTATTTCAGCCGTGGTGCGATTTTTTGCATACAATTCCTATTTTGATATATGGTATGCCATTCAATATCAGAATAATTGTTTTATAGGAATGGAACAATATTCGCACATAGACGGGCAAACAGACATATATCTGCCGTTTTTAGAGGATAGTTTTTTTTCTATTTTTAATGCGATACCAATCGCTTTGTTTAATGTTATTTATTATCCTGCCTTACAAACAACAGATATATATCATTTTTTTGCAGGTATGGAAACTTTATTGTTTATCGGTCTATTGATAAATTTGTGTATTCGTCTGTTTAAAAGAAAAACCGACAACGATTCATTGTTTTTGCTCATGTTTTGTCTATTGTCATTTATTTTAATAGGACTTTGCACGCCAAACGTTGGAGCCTTGTGCCGCTACAAATCCGTTTGTCTGCCTTTTTTATTCTATTTGTCGCTTGCTACGCCAACCTATTCCCAACCGATTGTATCGCACTCACAAAAAAACAAACCATAAACAAGTGTATTTTGGAAATACACTTGTTCAAAAATCAGTTATTTCTGAATCATTCTAACGGAATTCAAACAATTGGATGAATCCCGTCATCGAAAACACATTGCGAATATCGTTGTTCATGCCTGTGATGAACACCTTACTGCCTTTGGCTTTAGCATTTTTAAGTACCGTCAAAAAGAGACGTAACCCACTAGAGGAAATATAATCCAAGGCATTACAATCCAAAACAATATTTTTTCCTGCACAATCTGCAAGAGGTGCAATATCTTTTTCTGTTTGTGCGGCAACGGCAGTATCAAGACGGCCATCGAAGATAGCGATAAGTTCGCCGTTTTGTTCTTTAATTATCGTATTCATACTTTTATTTTATTTTCTTTTTTAAGGTAAGAATGTTCTGATTATTTTCATAAATATAACTTACTTCGTCCATAATTTGTCTGACAAGATAAATTCCCAGTCCACCAATCGGACGTTCTTCTACAGATAAAGTTGTATCCGGATCGGTTGCCATAGTCGGGTCGAATGGAACACCAGAATCTCTAATAACAAAAATAAGTGTTTCATTTTCATAAGTGGCAGTGATATTTACTTCTCCCACTATGTCTTTAGGGTATGCGTAATTCATCACATTTACAACCACTTCTTCTATAGCAAGATTTATGTTCATGATAATAGATGTATCCACTCCATGTTTTACTGCCATGTCTTCGATAAAGGAAGACAATTGTGGCACTGTTTCCACATTATTGGGGAGAGTGATAGTTTGGGTATCGTTTGTTTTTGTTGTATCATTCAGATATTTATTAAGTTGAATAGCGAGCAAAGTAATATCATCACTTTGTTCTGCATTGCCTACAAAAGCCGCTATGGCCTCTGTAACATTGGCGATAAGTTCTTGTGGAGAAGGTGATGCTGTTTGAAGAACTTCCATCATACGTGCCTCACCAAAAAGTTCATGTGTTGAATTTTCCGCTTCTGTGAGCCCATCTGTATAAAGGAAAATAGTATCATTCGGATGTAAAAAAGTTTGTTGTATAGAATATTTCCAATCAGGCACCAACCCGACAGGTATATTGGCATCAACAGGTAACAAATCTGCTGTTTTATTCATCACTACAGAAGGACAATGTCCTGCATTGCAATATCTTAACAAGCCACTACGAAGATTTAGCACACCAACAAAAAGAGTTACAAACATAGAACTTTCATTCATTTCTGACATGGCATTGTTCATCTGCATTATCATTTTGTCAGGAGCATGTTCGTGTGCTGAAACAGTACGGAAAAGACTACGTGTTACAGCCATTACCAACGAGGCAGGAACTCCTTTTCCACTAACATCTCCAATACAAAAGAACAATTGTTCATCACGAATATAAAAGTCATAAAGGTCTCCACCTACTTCTTTGGCAGAAACAAGGCTACCGAACATTGATACCTCATCTCTATCGGGATATGGAGGAAAAGTTTTGGGAAGCATACCCATTTGAATATTGCTGGCAATGCGGAGTTCGCTACCGATGCGTTCCTTTTCGGCATTAACGGCTTGCAAACGCATAAAGCCGCGTATTGTACGATACATAATAAAACCCATTAACGCCAATCCTAAAATCATTAATATAGTAAGTTGGGAAGTTACGGCATGCAAGCCCCGATAAATTTCGTTATCGTCAAATACAACAGCCATAGACCAGCCTGTTCCCCCTCCAACGGGAGAATAATAGATATAACTCTTTTCACCCGTGTTGCTTCGCACCTCAGCATGTCCACTATCTCCGGATAGCATAGACTTATTTATTCTATCAACTATCGTGTCATTTATTTGCTCGGTTATTTCATGAATATTGGTTTTCATAACCAATGTTTTATCCGGACAAGCCAATATATATCCGTTTCGGCTCACTAAAACAGAAGTTTGTTTGTCGCCATCTTTGGCCATAAACATCTCTTCAAGCCAATTCAGTGAAATATCCACCCCTATCAAGGCTATAGTTTTGCCTTCGGCATTACGTAGCGGCAATGTATAGGAACAGACCATTCCTTCCGCCCCATCTTTGTCAAGATAAGGTTCTGACCAATGTCCGCTATCGGCGGCTACACCCTCAATAAACCATGGGGCATTCAAATAATCATGTGTTTCAGAACCGATTTGCCGTTCAACCAAAGTGCCGTCTGCAAGGCGTTTTACATAAGGTTCAAACCAACGCCCCTTTTCAGGATAATAATCAGCCTCAAATCCTATAAAAGCCCCTATCAGCATAGTGTTTTGCGAAACCAACAAACGTTCAATAGCATACAACGAATCGGGATTGTCAAAATGCCGCTCAATAGCCCAGTACATATTATTAACGGCTGTTTCTACAGATTTTACAACTTGCAAAATCTCCATATTTTTAAGTTTCAATTCTGACTTGGCCCGTTGTTCCGCCTCTTGAGTAATACCGTTGCGGGTGAAATAATATTGTACAGCACTATTCAATTGAATCAATATGGCTGCAAGTATCAGTATTATCAGCCCGTTTCGTACTTGTAATGAACGTTTCCTTTGTCCCACTTTTTTTTTCATAAATATTATTTTTCTCTTTATTCTATTAAAAAGGTTAATTGCACTCCATTGTTTGTTTGTTGCGTTTGTATATCTTTACTCATGCCCCGTATTATCATCACAGACAGTTCATCTGCATCTTCCCTATCCAAAGGAGATATGTTTTCCCCTTTGTGAACAAAAACAACCTTTGATGAATAATCCAGTTCACTATAGGTTATTTCAATATGTATCGGATTGTTATATTTTGACAACAACATCAACATTTCCTCTACCACATGAGTGATAGGATTCATTCGTTCTGGCATGGAATATCTGATACAGAATTGTTTGATTCGTGATGTCATATTATAAAAGTCAAAGTCTTTGTTTTCTATATCAAATATCAGTTTTCGAATAAGATGGACAAAATTTCTTGTTTCCGTTTTTTTCGGATTGATAAAAATTTGTTCAGGTGTTCCATCTTCGTGAATTGTGCCATCGTACATAAAGAAAATACGAGAACTTACTTCACGGGCAAATTTCATTTCATGGGTAACGATAAGCATTGTCATCTTTTCTTGTGCCAACGATTGTATAACACCTTGTACTTCACCAACCATTGTAGGGTCAAGTACGGAAGTTGGCTCATCAAAAAGAATAATATCGGGGTGCATAGCCAAAGTACGTGCTATGGCCACACGTTGCTTTTGCCCACCTGATAGTTGCGAGGGCATTGCAGATATTTTTTCTGCCATACCCACTTTGCGAAGATATTCTATACCTTCTTGTTCCGCTTGCGAACGGCTAAGACCATGCAACTTAATTGGTGCCAAAGTAACATTATCTAAAACAGAGAGATGTTCAAATAAGTTTAAACTTTGAAACACCATACCCATTTTTTCTCTCAATTTATTTAGCGGGTAATTTTTTGACAAGATATTTTTGCCATTGACAATAATTTCGCCTGAAGTAGGGAACTCCAATAAGTTGAGCGTTCTCAAAAAAGTGCTTTTACCTGTACCTGAAGGACCAATAGTAGAGATTACCTCTCCCTTGTCAATATGACAATTCACATCTTTAAGCACCTGCGATTGTTTACCGTCAGATTGAACAAAAGTCTTTGTAAGATGTCGTACCGTAATCATATTTTTGTCCCCAATTTAAATAAATAATCAAGCAACTTGCTCATAAGCCATGCTAAAATAAAATAGACAAGCGTGATGAGTAACAATGGGAAAAAAGCCTCAAAAGTACGACTGCGTATCATATCGCTTGCCCGGGTAAGATCTTGAATGGCAATATATCCGACAATAGAAGTGTTTTTGATAAGAGATACGGCTTCGCTTTTAAAATGAGGCAAGGCTTTTTTCAATGCCTGCGGTCCAATAATGTAACGAAATGTTTGCCAGCGGGTAAATCCCAAAGCAATGCCAGCCTCCTTTTGTCCGTTGCCTACTGCCTGAATAGACGTATTCATCATTGAAGAAGCAAAACAAGCAAAGGTCATGGAAAATGCTATAATAGACACCATCAAAGCATTGAAGCCTGTAAATATAACATAAAACAATATCATCAGCAATACCACCATAGGAATACCCCGCAACACTATCGCATATCCGTTAGCAATACTATTCAGCCAACGATAGCGGCTTTTTCGCATCAAATACAGTCCCACTCCAAGCAATGTACCGAAAAATATCGAAAAAAGAGTGATACGAATGGTAACCCAAAGCCCTCTTGCCAAAAATTCCCAACGGTTTTCCACTAATAAATTATTGTTGAACGAACGTTTTATACTTTTCCGAAATCCTTCATTGACTTGAGCATTTTCATCTATCACAAAAAAACCTCCATAACAACTAAAATGGCTATCACCAAAAGTCAATACTTTTTCCCGTTCTTCGGTAATAAACACTCCCCCCATAAAAATATCTATCGCATTTGACTGTAAGGCTGGAGCCAATGCTGCAAAATCATAAAGTGAAATTTCAACAGAACGACCGAGATAGCGACCAAAGCGTTTGGCTATTTCCACCTCAAAGCCCCGCCAATCTTTACCGACACAAAACGAAATCGGGGCTATCGTTTGACTGGTTCCCACTCGCAACAATTTTCCTCTAGTTTCTATATGATATTCGTCTGTAGTCATACCCACACTGTCATAATGATGAGCATTAAACCACTTGTCTTGTATCTCTTGCAGTTCTCCCGAGGCTTTCATCCCGGAAATAAATTTATTGAATTGAGCAACCAAAGCATAATCTTCCTTGCGAAATGCGAATCCGCAAGGATAACTTTTGCTTGTTTTAAATGCCAATTTAATGCCATTTTTTCTACGTATCTCATTATTGATAGAAGGCTCATCATACACAAAGGCATCTATACGTCCCTTTTTCAAGGCAACAATACAATCAATTGCTGTCGGGAGCCTAACCACTTTAACATCTTTACGTTGTGTGAGTTCTATTTCATAACTTGTTCCCGAAACAACACCTACAACTCGTCCGGACAAATCCGTCTCCGATTGCAGAGCGTCCGCTGATTGTGTATTATTATGATTACAAGCACATATTAGTAACACACACAATAATGTTATCACAAAAATAAATATGTGCTTATTTTGCATAACCCGTTTAAACGAAACCTCCATTCCTAATTTACATTTTGTGTTTTGGGGATATAGTGAAGTATTTTAGTACTACAAAAATTCTATCCTCATTCCACGAAAAACAAGTGCAAAATTACAATTTTTATCCGATATTTTTCACTTTATGAAAAAATAAAAATTATCAACTTTTCCACTATTTACCACATAGGGGTTTGCG
>JAFZUH010000032.1 GCA_017618435.1 Bacteroidales bacterium
CCTATATGGCTTTAGTTTTTCAGATAGGAACAATAGTTGAAATATATCAGTGCCGCCCAACTATGTATGCCCTTTTGAGTACTTATGTTATCACTAGTTGTTTCGCGAGGAAGCAGATATTTGTAGTCGCCTCCGAAACCGAATAGGGTAGAGAATTTGTTTTCTTTGTCAATTTTGAGATAATATTGCAAACCGGATTCGGGAATGGCACTATATCGCAGATATTCTGAACTATTGCCTTTGTTTCCCAAACTGCTATAATCCCTTTGGGAAGATATATAGGCGACAATATGATGATATTTTTTGAAAGTCTGGTCTACGCGTATCTGTGGAGCCCTGCTGAATGGTTGGAATGGTGCACCGGCACTTCCGCTGACGGTGTAGGCAAAACAATTTTCCGTAAATAAAGGGTGCCATGTCTGTCCGAGCAACAACTTTGTGTTTGTCCATTGCACAGAAATGAATGCATGACGAAGTGCAAAACTATTGCTTGTAACATTACTAACACCCATAAACCAACCTTCTATCATACCGGAAATATTGGCTCCAAGTGCTTGTGGGGCTTGAATACGTGCCGATAGGCGTGTGTTCATGGCCACAATGTTGAAAGATGGACGGGCATTTATATCTTTTCCGTTTGCATCTGTAACAATGTCAAGAGGATAAAGGGTAAGACTACCTTCGCGGGCATTGACGTTTCTTCTCGTATCCCAATTAAGGTCCACACTGACATAACCTCCTATTTTTATGCCCCATTTTTCCGGATTCTTCTCGTTTAAATAATCGGAAGTGGTGTATTTATGGTTCAAAGAGTTGCTGTCAAGGTGAAAAAATGAACGGAATTTGCCCTTTCCGCTTTTTTTGTTCAAAGCAAATTCTTCGCCAGAAGCGTATGTTATACCGATACAAAAAAGTGATGTGATAATAAGCCAATATTTGATTTGTTTCTGCATAATTTTATCTTTATATATAAGAAATCTATTTCCCGATAATTAGTCTGCTGAAGTTGTTTTCATCGAATATCTCGTTGGAGAGGTCTATGAGTTCTTCGGAGGATATTTTCTCTATTTTTTTGCTGATGCTTTCAATCGGTTCTACTGTGTCGAAAATCAGATTGTTTTTACCTATAGAAAGCATTTCTGTCAGGTTGGATTCGTATGTTATGTACATTTGTCCGATAAGTTGTCTGTGTGCCCTATGCAGTTGCAATGTTCCGAGTTTTTGTCTTTTGAGTTTGTTGAGTTCTTTACTGATGAGCGAAAAACATTTGTCCAAGTTTTTGCTGTCACAACCGATATATATGGTAAACAATCCGATGTCGCTCATAGGTGCATAGTTGGCTTCTATGTTATAGACATAGCCTTTTTTTTCGCGTACCGCCATATTCAGGCGGGAATTGAGTCCCTGACCTCCCAATATGTTGAGCAAAAGTGTAGCAATTTGATTTTTTGTCTCATCGTAGGCCGGCAATACAGACCCCATAATGGCATGTGTTTGGTTGGAACGTATTTTTATATGTCTTTGTTGGGGTGTAAAGTTTTGAAAAATAGGTCTTTGGAATTTTCTGATATTTTCTTTTATATCTGCCAAATAGAAATTTGCCAATTTTATCAAGTGTTTTAAATCAATATTTCCAACAACGGCTAAAACAATTTGGTCTGTATTGTATGTACGATTGGTAAAATTCAAAATTTTCTCCCGTGTGATTTGTTTAACACTTTTGACTGTACCCAAGATATTTGTTCCGAGCGAGTGTCCTGCAAAGAGCATGTTTTCAAATTCGTCAAAAATCCATTCCGAAGGAGTGTCTTTGCAGAGTTGTATTTCTTCAATCACCACTTCCTTTTCTGTATCAAGGTCTTTTTGCACAAAGGTAGAGTTGAAAACAATGTCGGTGAGCAATTCCAAGGCTCTCGGAATATAGTCATTGAGTACGGAGGCATAGAAAAAGGTTTCCTCTTTTGTAGTGTAGGCATTTAAATCTCCACCGATGTTTTCCAAATAAGAGAGTACTTGATAGGTGTTGCGTTTGTTTGTACCCTTGAAAATGACGTGTTCAATGAAATGGGCGATTCCACTTTCTGTTTTTTCTTCATCGCGAGTACCCGTGTTTACTACAAGTCCAATATGTGATACCGCGGAATTGACGGGTTTATGTATAATTCTTATGCCGTTGGCTAAACGATGATAATTGTATGTCAAGATATGTTTTATTTTTAAGTTTAATACAAATCAATCCATTGATAAGGATTTTGACAATAATCCAAAAATCGGATTAAATCTTCTCTTTTTATAATTAACGAAGCGGTGTTGATACAAGGATGAAAACTTACTTTTTCTGCTTCCTTTAAAGTACTGTCAATAAATACAATCACATCATGATTGGTGTTGTTAATCAAACCGAAAGGAGTAACAGAACCGGGTGTTAGTCCCAAGTGTTTAAGCAAACGTTCAGGGGAAGCAAAACTAAGTTTGCCTTGTCCAAGCAACTTTTCAATACGGTGAATGTCCATATTTTTATCACAATCCAACAAAACGAGATAGTGTTTGTTGCCTTTATGGTTCCGAAAAAACAAGTTTTTGCAATGTTTGGCTTCATGTCCTGCCCAATATTGTTTGGCAATTTCAATAGTTGGAGCCTCGGGGTGTTCTATGTATTCATAGTTTATGTTTAATTCTGCCAATAATTGGTAAAGTTTTGTATCTCCGTTCATAAAATATATTTGTTTATTCTTTTGTATTGTTGTTTTGTTCTCTTGCCTCTTTGAATTTTTGTTCCATGGTTGGATTACCTCTTGTGAGTTTTTTGATTGACAAATCCTGTGCCTTGTCATTCGCTAAACGAAGATTGTTTTCACTTCCCAATAATGCATCTCTGACTTTTTGAAGTTTAGTGATTGTATCATCAATGTTCTTGATTGCATCATCGAACTTCGCTTTTGCCAACTCAACATTCTTTCCAAATTTAGTTTGAAAATCCATCAGCTTTTCTTCAAAATTTGTAACATCAACTGATTGGCTTTTGGCGATAGCCAATTGCTTTTTGTATTCCAAACTTTTTTTTGAAGTTTGTACAAGCAATGAAATAATTGGTATAAAAAATTGAGGACGAATAACATACATTTTGTCAAATTTGTGAGAAACATTTACAATACCGCCGTTGTATAATTCGCTGTCAGGTTCCAACAATGAGACAAGAACGGCAAACTCACAATTCTTTTTCTTTCTATCTTCGTCCAATTTCTTGAAAAAGTCCTCGTTTTTATGTTTTGTCGCTGTCGTATCGGCTTCGTTTTTCATTTCAAACATAATTGAAACGTACTCAATTCCATTTTCATAATCCCGAAAAATAAAATCACCTTTCGTACCGCCGGAAATATCGTTATCTTTTTCAAAATATGCATTCGGTAACATAGCACGCATTTGTTGCTCGTACGATGTAGAACAGTGAATTTCAAGTGTTTCGCCAATCATTTTGGTTGACATTTTGGCTTTCAAATC
>JAFZUH010000348.1 GCA_017618435.1 Bacteroidales bacterium
GATACTCGAACCATTTTGTTTCAAAATGAAGAGCAATATCTACCTGAAGATGTAAAACTTATTCATTCGCTAAGAGAAAAAAAATTATTGTTCACCTATACGGAGTTCAGAGATTGTTGTTTTGAAGACAATAGTTTAATTATTGATGCCATAGAAGATTGCACCAAAATTTTCAGCAATATAGAAGACAAAAGAAAAATAAAACACATCAATCAACTGCAAGCATATACTTACAGCATAGATATGCCATCGGGTATTGCAATAGACGAACCTATTGCCAAGAGAAGCATATATGCTAACTTTACACATTGTTTGCTCTTGCCGAGAAAAGCGTTTTTCCTGCCAGAAAGCGAATCCCGATGCGGACAATGGGAAATATTTACCCACGATATTGTTTTGCCCGAAGAATTGGCAGCACAAGTTTCAACAATGAAATTTTACACCACAAGTCCCGAAAATCTTGCGAGATTAAGTGTCACTCCACCTAAATATATCCACAAATATAGTTTGGGGCATGGTCTATTGATAGCCGGCAGTTATGGTATGGGAGGAGCGGCTGTGCTTGCCGCCCGAGCAGCCACACGGGCTGGACTGGGAACATTAACCTTACACATACCCAAATTGTTATACAACATTATGCAAATCTCTATTCCGGAAGCACGATGTTGGGTAGACACTCATGCTGCAATCTGTTCTTCATTGGAAACGAACAATTTAGACAAATATACAGCCATAGCCATTGGCCCCGGTTTGGGTACCCATCAATTGACCGAACAAACATTTGCCTATCTATTACAAAACTACAACGATAAACCTATTGTTTTTGATGCCGATGCCATCAACATGCTTGCCCTCAACAAAGATTTGTTGAAAGATTTTAACGGTAAAGCCATTTTTACACCGCATGAAGGTGAATTCAAACGCCTAATAGGTAAATTCAAAAATGATATGGAACGCCTGCAACTGCAACTAATGTTTTCACAGCAATACAATGCCATTGTTGTCTTTAAGGGGGCATTTACATGTATTTCTCTGCCTGACGGAAGATGTTATTTCAACACCAATGGAAATATTGGTATGGCTACAGGTGGAAGTGGCGATGTGCTAACGGGAATTATACTTGCCCTGCTTTGCCAAGGTTTTTCTCCGGAAGAAGCGGCAATTTGCGGTGTCTATATGCATGCAGAAGCGGCAGACATTGCCGTAAAAAGCCAAACAAAAGCCTCTCTAACCGCTTCTGATATTGTTGAAAATCTTAAATTTGTTAAAAGATACGAATGAATATCCAAGATAGAATAAACGCGTTTAGGCAATTAGGTCGTCAATTGCGGATTTTTCTCAAAGAAGAACAAAACAATCCCAACCTATTACATATTATTGACAATGAACAATACGCCAATTCGTGGTTTACTCCATTTTTTGTCAGACATCGCTTACAATCCATTGCAGCATGTCTAACAGAACAACAAATGCAAATATGGCTGAAAGATTATAAAAACCTCCCCAACCATCAGCCGAAAACAATTGGCGTTATCATGGCAGGAAATTTGCCTTTGGTGGGTTTTCACGATTTTCTCTCTGTCTTGATGGTCGGGGATAGGCTTGTTGCCAAATTGTCATCGCAAGACAAACATCTTTTACCCGCTATTGCCCAAATGTTGATAGCCATAGAACCCCGTTTTGAACAACAAATTGTTTTTACTGAAGGTAGAATCGGACATATAGATAAAGTCATTTCTACAGGAGGAAGCAATTCGGCCAAATATTTTGCCTATTACTTTAAAAATATCCCCAGTATTATTCGCTCCCATTGCAACTCCGTTGCCTTGCTTGACGGCACTGAAACAGAAGAAGATTTAGACCATCTCGCTGATGATATTTTCTTGTATTTCGGATTGGGGTGCCGCTCTGTCTCCAAAATTTTTGTTCCTCAAAACTATAATTTTGAAAAACTTTTCAAAGCCATGGACAAATACAAACCTCAAATGGCACAACACCACAAATATCTCAACAACTTGGAATATCAAAAAACTATGCATTTGATAAATATGATACCTTTTTTAGACCAAGGCTTATTGGTGGTGAAAGAATGTCCGGATATGGCCTCCCCTATTGCCGTACTTCATTAT
This sequence comes from Bacteroidales bacterium, assembly GCA_017618435.1. Classification (GTDB taxonomy): domain Bacteria; phylum Bacteroidota; class Bacteroidia; order Bacteroidales; family WCHB1-69; genus UBA1205. The sequence goes on from JAFZUH010000348.1 coordinate 2,130, forward strand.
GAATATTACCAAAACAAAGAACAAACTATCAAAAATATATTTTCTTTGGGTGACAAACTACAATGTGCTGTTGGCAACAACAATGTCCATCAAAGGCTGATACCTTTTGGCAAAGCACAATATCCTGCCCTAAACGATTACGCCAACGATATTGACACCATCGCTTTTTTGTTAAAAGACGAATAAAAAATACGAAAAAACAAATTTATTCGTTATCATAGAGATTGTCTATGAAGAAGTTTATTAAAATTTTCGTTTTACTGATATTGCCATTGTGCAGCAGTTGGGCTCAACGCAAATCGGATTTTTCCATTATGGAAGAATCTATTGCGGCACTACATGGCAGTATGCTTGTTGAACCGAGTGCCGAAATACGTTATCAAAAGAATGAAGAACTATTGCGGTTGTTGGAAGAAACGCTGACAATGAAAAATTCGTTCAATTACAAATTCGATTCCTTAAAAACCATTTCTGTTTTAACTTCCCCAGACAAAAAAGTCAGAATTTTCACATGGTATGTCTTAGACAAAGACAACAATTGCGATTGTTTCGGTTTTTTGCAAGCATATAGCGAGCACCAAAATCGATATTTACTGTATCCTCTAATTGATAAAAGCAAAAAAATTCCCAATCCTGCCATTCAACCGTTATCGCATAGTTCATGGTTTGGTGCCATTTATTCTCAAATTTTAGAAACAAAAACCTCCGCACACACCTATTATACACTTTTGGGGTGGAATGGCGGCGACCAATTTACCCAATACAAAGTTATAGATGTTTTATCACTAAATGCCAGAGGATTACCAACTTTTGGTGCTACTATTTTCAGAAAATACAGCAAAACAAAATACTATCGTATTATTTTTGAATATGCCAAAGGTGCCCGTTTGCACATGTACTATGGCAAAGAATATTATGCGAAACGTTCAGAGAAAAAAAACAAAAAAACAAATCGTTACACCTACGATACCATACCTATGGACATGATTATTTTCAACGAACTAATCCCATTAGACGAATCATTGGCAAAAGTACCCCAATATTATGTTCCGGAATCTTCTTTAAACAGTGCTTTTATAGAAAAAGACGGATTTTGGGAATTTAAAAAGGGTGTTATTGGCAAAAACAAAAATACAATGCCAACACCACCCGCCAATAAAGAAAAAAACAAACCCAGAATTTTTTACAAACCCGAACAATAACAACATTAGGATTTGTTAAAACAATTAATTTACTCAATATCAAATATTAAAACTATTTTCAAACAAGCCATATTGCTGTTTGAGTTTTTTATATGCTAATGAAAATAAATTTTGCTTACCTTGCTATTATTTCAAAAAAATAATATACTTTTTCAGAAAAATAAAAGTATATAGAAATATATGGATATACAAATAGAATATCTTGAAAAAAAGTTAAAAAAA